>ANAW01000193.1:0-37072 GCA_000340945.1 Nocardiopsis synnemataformans DSM 44143
CACCGAATACACCGCCTCACACTCACCCGACGGCGGGTCGGTCGGGTCCGGGTCCGGATCCGGGTCGGGATCGGGGCCGGAGTCGCCGCCGAGCGCCTCGTGGATCGACCAGTAGGAGGGCTTGGGGTCGTAGTTCTCGTCGATGGGCAGCGCCGCGCCCTGGCCCTCGAAGGTGTTGGGGACCCAGGAGTAGGCGTCGGTGACGCCCCACACGATCACACCGGAGCACCCGTCGACCGCGTAGCAGGCGTTGACCACCTGTTCGTAGTCCCTGGCCTGCTGCTCCAGCTTCTGCTGGGTGGCGGGCATCTGGATGCGGATGTCCAGCTCGGTGATCATCACCTCCAGGCCCAGGTCGACGAAGCGCTGGATGTTCTGCTGGATGCTGGAGGGGACCTGTCCCGCGATGAGGTGGCCCTGGAAGCCGATGCCGTCGATCGGCACGCCCTGCGCCAGCAGATCCCGGACCAGATCGTAGTAGGCGTCGCTCTTGGCGTTGATCCCGTCGATGTTGTAGTCGTTGATGAACAGGCGGGCGTCGGGGTCGGCCCGGTCGGCCATCCGGAAGGCCTCCGCGATGAAGTCCTCCCCCAGCGTCCGGTAGAAGACCGAGTCGCGGAACTGGGCGTTGTCCCCGATGGGCTCGTTGACCACGTCCCAGGTGGCGATGTCGTCGCGGTAGCGCCCCACGGTGGTGCTGATGTGGGTGTCCATGACGTCCAGCAGCTGGTCCTCGCTGAAGGTGCCGTCCCTCACCCACGGGGGCAGCTGGCTGTGCCACACCAGCGTGTGGCCGTGGATCAGCTGGTCGTTCTGCTGGGCGAAGTCCACGATGCGGTCGGCGTTGGTCCAGTTGAACTGCCCGGGCTGGGGCTGGACCGTCTCCCACTTGAGGTCGTTCTCGTGGGTGACGGAGTTGAACTCGCTCGCGGCGGTCTGCGCGTAGTCCGCCTGGTTCAGGTACTGCGAACCGACCGCGGTGCCCATGCGCAGCCCGCGCTGGTCGGCGAGTTCGCGCAGGGTGGCCTGCTGCGCCCGGGCCGCCTCCTGCGCCGAGAGCGGGGTGTTCTCCTCGGCGTGCGCGGCGGCGGTCAGGCCGCCCGTGACGAGGCTGAGGGCGAGGGCGACCGCGGCCGCGGCCCCTCCTCGGAGCCTTCTTCGCCCCTTGGTGACCGACATGGTGTTCCTTTCTTCGGTGGGGGGTGGGGGCGGGGGCCGGCGNCCGTCGCCGAACAACTCGCCGTGGGTGGCGAGGGCTGTGGCCACGTCCACCTGCGCCCAGAAGCGGTGGTAGGTGAACTCGGGTGCCGGCCCCCCGTTGAGGTACTCCTCGACCTGGGGCCAGTTCGGGTCGTCCTCGTAGAAGGACCGGATGGACAGGAACGTGGAGTCGGAGTCGATCGGGTCCCCGTTGGGCATCTGGCCGGTCCATCCCTCGGGGATGTAGAGGCCGCCGTCGGGGGCGCCGAACTCGTCGTCGAAGCGGGCGTAGTCGGCCCGCGTCTCGGGAACGGCGACGCCCAGGTCGTCCTGGTTGGCCAGGAGGGCGTCGAGCAGGCCCTCGGCCGTCGCGCGGGACTCGGCGTCACCGGTGGCGGCGGCGTAGTGCATGAGGGTCTTGGCCAGGCCCGCGGCGATGCCCACGTCCTGTCCGTGCGAGACGACCTCGACGCTCAGGTCGGGGTTGCCCGTGGACTCGCCCGTCCAGGTGTCGGGCTGGCCGCTCCACTCCATGTCGGCGGGGATGGCGAACTCGCCGTTCTCGCCGACCGTGGTGTTGGCGATCGCCCAGGGGATCCAGTCGTCCAGGATGCCCCCGGCGCGCTCGTCGCCGGTGATGCGGTAGTACTCGGCCACCCGCTCCATGTCCCAGACCTGGAAGCCGAACCAGCGGTTGGACGGCGGGTCGTGCCAGACGGGCTTCTCGTCGTAGAACATGCCGTGGAAGGTGGGCGTGCCCGAGGGCGGCTGGGCGTAGGTGCCCTCCCAGCTGTTGGTCGCGCCGCCCGCGATGCCGCCGTCGGAGGACTGGAGCCACTCCAGGAACTCCAGCTGGCGGTCGAGGCTGGTGCCCCAGTCCTCGGTTCCGGTGGCCGACTCCGGCTGGAGCGCGGACACCTCCGAGAGCGCGTAGGCCGCCATCACGTTCTGGTAGCCCTGGTGGGCGGAGGATCCGCCGATGCGCCAGGCCCAGGGGTACTCGGCGCTCTCCAGCGCGCCGCCCCAGGAGTAGTACCAGGCCATGAGGTAGTGCGCGGAGTCCTTGCCCGATCCGGGCGGGCAGGACTGGGGGTCGACGCAGTCGCCGATCTCCTTGAAGTACTTGTCGAACATGGCGTAGCGCAGGTAGTCGCCCATCATCGCCGCGTTGGAGACGTTCTCGGCGATCGCGCCCTCGTTGCCCTGCTCCGAGGCCCACTCGTGCGCCAGGTAGGCCACCTGCACGGCTCGCGCGTCGGCGTCGGGGGCGTTGGTGTAGCGCCACTGCTCGGAGTAGGTGTCGTCGTCGGTGAACAGGTCGAGGAACCCGTTCTCGCCGCCGTGCTCGAAGGTCTCGCAGGACGGGTGCGGCACGGTCTCCCAGACCGACTCGTTGGAGCCGCGCTGGAAGGTGTTGATGTAGGCGGGGGCGTCGTCGGTGCCGTCGCCGCAGAACCCGTAGCCGTAGGTGTTGTCCACGTCCAGCAGCCAGTGCATGCCGTAGACCTCGTCGGTGCCGTAGGTGCTGCTCAGCTCCTGGGCGAGCGGGTCCTGCCCCGCCTCGACCGAGTCGTCCAGCGCCATCGGGTAGTCGCTCGGATCGAGCGACTCGGGGATGTAGGTCGCCGGGGCCGACGGGTCGTAGGAGCCGTTCGTGGGCTGGTCGGCCGTGCCCGGGATGATGAAGGCCTCCATGGACTCCCACGCGGAGTTGAAGGGCTCCCAGTCGCCGGTGATCCTGCCGTAGGTCGCCTCCAGCCACAGGTAGTAGCTGTAGGCCTCGGAGGTGGTGGCGTGGCCGTGGTCGGGCGCCTCCACGATCAGGGTCTCCACCGAGTGGTACGGCACGAGGAGGCCGTCGAACTCGCGGAAGTAGCCGCTGTCGGGGTCCTTGATCTTGTCGTACTGGGTGAGGAACTCCTCCTCGTAGGCGTTGGCGGCGCCGGAGAGCTCGCGCGCGGTGACGACCACCGGGTCGTAGCCCTCGGCGGAGACGGTGAACTCGGCCTGGGCGGGCTCGCCGGAGCCGTCGCCGGAGGAGGCGACCGTCACCTCCTGGGCGGTGTCCCAGTCGGCGTCGCCGAAGGTCAGCGAGGCCCCCGAGGCCACCGACAGGGTCTCGCTGCCGGAGGTGCGTGCCACGCTGACGGCGACGTCCTCGGCGGGCGCCTCGGACAGGGCCACGTCGAAGGCGGCCTCGCCGCCGGGCTCCAGGGTGACCGAGTCGGGGTCCACGACCAGGGTCGGGTCCTCGGGCTCCTGGTCCTCGCCCGCGCAGTCCAGGCCGTTGAGGGTGAACGCGGTGGGTGCCTCGTTGGCGCCGCTGTAGGTGGCCTGGAAGCCGAACGTCGCGGTCTGCCCGGAGGCGAGGCCGGGCGCCCAGGAGGGGCCGCTGGCGGTCACGGAGCTGCCGCTCTGGGAGACCTGCGCGCTCCAGCTGTTGCTGATGCGCTGGTCGCCGGAGAACTCCCAGCCCAGCGTCCAGTTGGAGACGGACTCGGCCTCGTTGGTGACCGAGACCTCGGCGGTGAAGCCCGAGCCCCAGTCGTTGAGCTGGTAGTCGACGGAGCAAATCGGTGCGGCCTGCGCGGGCGAGGCCGGAAGGAGGGCGGCTAAGAGCACCGCACCGAGGAGCGCGGGCGCGGGTCTGCGCCAGCGCGCCGTGCGGCGCGGGCCGGGGCGGGGGGTGGTCACGTGTCCTCCTCGGACGGGTTCTCCGCTCCCCGCCGCGGGCCCCGCGCGCCGGAGGACGGCGTCGGGGCGGAGCTCTCCGAGGGGGAGGCGGCGGGGCCGGAGTGCGGGTGTGGGGGGAGGGAGCCGGGTACGACGCTGTGACCTGCGGCTCGTTGCCCGGGGCGGGCCGGTGCGCGTCCGGTGGTTTTCCGGAATTCGGGCGCCTGTTTTGCGCGCTTCTTGCGGGAGCGCTCCCAGACACCGTGGGGCGAAGTTAACACCCACGACACACGGAGACAACGGGTGCAACCGTGGTGACTACTCGTTAAGTTCCCGGGGCCCCGGGGCGGGCCGGACCGCCCCGGGGGACCTTGGGGCGCAGCGCGGAGCGGAGGTGCCCGCCCGCGTCTGACGGGCACCCCTCGTACTCACCGCACCGCCTGGCGGTGGTCGGTCCTACTGGATGGGCGGGTAGGCGTTGGCCAGCAGCTCCTGGAACTGCGCGGAGAACCAGTGCCCCGAGATCGGCGCGTTGGGCAGCGCGCCGTCGTCGTTGAGCTGGTGGTCAACCTCGCAACCGGCCGCGGCGCTAGCGGGGACGAACACGGCCGTGGCCAATGCGGCACCCATGGCCAGGGCCGATGTCGTGGTGGGACCGCGCCGCGCGCCCGGACGCCTGCCCGGGGCGCGCAGGATTCTGCTCATCTGTTTGTTGGGCGTGGACACCCCGTCCTCCAGGGCGGGGAAGACACGCCCTCTCCTTTCTCGTGGCTTTCTGTTGGGTTTCCCTCACGCGATCGCGGAGCGGTCGTTACGTTGTGTTCCATGGCCAGGAAGAGCGTGAAGCGGGCGTTTCGGTACCGCTTCTATCCCACTCCCGTGCAGGCGGCTGAGCTGTCGCGCACGTTCGGGTGCGTGCGCCTGGTCTACAACCGTGCTTTGGCCGAACGCAGCACCGCCTGGCAGCAGCGTCAGGAGCGGGTGGGCTACTCCCAGACCTCGGCGATGCTCACCGAATGGAAGAGGACCGAGGAGCTGTCCTTCCTCACCGAGGTCTCTTCCGTACCGCTCCAGCAGGCACTGCGTCATCTGCACACCGCCTTCCGTAACTTCTTCGACCGCCGCGCGAAGTACCCGCGGTTCAAGTCGAAGAAGAAGTCGCGGGCCTCGGCGGAGTACACCCGATCCGGGTTTTGCTACCGCGACGGGCAGTTGACCCTGGCCAAGAGGGCCGAACTCCTGGATATCGTGTGGTCGCGGCCCCTGCCCGAAGACGCACGCCCCTCGACAGTCACGGTCTCGCGTGACGCCGCCGGGCGCTGGTTCGTGTCCCTGCTGTGCGAGGACACCATCACGTCGGTCCCGGCCGCCAACGACGCGGTCGGCGTGGACATGGGTGTGACGTCGCTGGTGGCATTGTCCACGGGGGAGAAGATCACCAACCCCCGCCACGAGCGACGCGACCGTGCCAGGCTGGCCAAGGCGCAGCGGGCGCTGTCCCGCAAGGCCAAGGGCAGCGCGAACCGGGACAGGGCCCGCCGCAAGGTCGCGCGGGTGCACGCCCGCATCACCGACCGGCGCCGGGACTTCCTGCACAAGCTCACTACTCGACTCGTCCGCGAGAACCAAGTGGTCGTGATCGAGGACTTGACCGTGCGCAACCTGGTCAAGAACCGTGCTTTGGCACGGGCGATCTCGGACGCGGCCTGGCGCGAGCTGCGCACCATGCTGGAGTACAAGTGCGCCTGGTACGGACGCGACCTGGTCGTGGTGGACCGGTTCTTCCCCTCCTCCAAGATGTGCTCGGCCCCCGGGTGCGCCTACGTGCACGCGTCGCTGCCGCTGGACACACGGGAGTGGACGTGCCCCGGTTGCGGGGTGACCCACGACCGTGATGTGAACGCGGCGAACAATCTCAAGGCCGCCGGGCTGGCGGCATCTGCCTGCGGAGCTGGTGTGAGACCTCAACGGGAGTCCTCCCGGACGGGGCGACCGGCGACGAAACAGGAAGGCCACGGGGCGACCCATGACGAGGCCCTGACCTCGAACCACCGGTAGGTGGTTCCGCGATCTCCTGCCCTCAGGAAGGAGAGGAAGTCAACTCTTGCTTTTCCTCATGGTCGGGGGGTTGTGCCAGAGGGACGAGAGTGTCGGGACGGGGGCCGCCGACTGATGCGTGGAATCCGGGTGGTGTGGGGGTCGTACGGGTGGTGCACGGGACACGTCGACCTCCGGGGGAGGGTGTCGCGACGAGGGGGGATGTCCGCAGGGGTGGGAGCGCTCCCAAAACAGGAGCGCGGAGGGATGGGATGAGTTGGGGGACGTGGACGCCGGCACTCCCCCGCATGCGACCCAGGCCGAGTGTGACCTGAAACACGCGGGAGCGCTCCCATGAGAATAACCACCGCCGCTTCACATGTAAACACCCCGTAAAGAACGGTGTTCGGCACGTGGCCCGACCCCGGAGAACCCCGCGCCCGCGGGAGAAGCACGCGCCCCCGCCCCACCCCGGCACCCCTCGGGAATAGCCGGGACCGGCGCGCCGTTCCTCTGGTAGTTTCGCCAATAAACTACTTCTCAAGAAGCTTTTTACTAGGGGGACAGATGGCGACCCGCACACTGGTGACCGTCTCGGCGGGGATGAGCACGCCGTCCTCGACCCGCCTGCTCGCCGACCGGCTGACCGCCGCCGCCGAGGCGTCGCTGCGCGAGCGCGGCGACGAGGTCCGCACCCGCACCGTGGAGCTGCGCGAGGTGGCGCACGACATCGTCAACGCGATGACCACCCGGGTGCCCACCGGTGAGCTGCGCGGCGTGCTGGAGGACGTCGCCGGAGCCGACGGAATCATCGCGGTGACCCCGGTGTTCAACGCCTCCTACAGCGGCCTGTTCAAGTCCTTCTTCGACGTGGTCGACCCCGAGGACCTGGACGGCACGCCGGTGCTGATCGGCGCGACCGGCGGCAGCCCGCGCCACTCGCTGGTGCTGGAGCACGCGCTGCGGCCGATGTTCGCCCACACCCGCTCGGTGGTCGCGCCCACCGGCGTGTACGCGGCCTCGGAGGACTGGGGCTCGGGAGGGGGCGGCGGCCGCGAGCTGTCCCAGCGCGTCGAGCGCGCCGGGCGCCAGCTCGCGGCGCTGGCCGCGGACCACTCCCCCGCGGCCGGGGACCCCTACGAGGAGCCGGTCCCCTTCGCCGACCTGATGTCGGGCCTGGGCGCCTAGCCTGCGCCCGACCGCCCTCTGCCCGGGCTCACCAGGGGACGACGCCCTCGTCGTCGAAGAAGCCGCCGCGCGGCCCGTCGTCGGGCAGGGTGGCGAGCCGGATCGCGATCGCCGCACCCTGCTCGGGCGTCCGCGGCGCGTTGAACCCGGTGAAGTCGGTCGCCACGTAGCCGGGGCAGGCGGCGTTCACGATGACGTCCGTGTCGGCGAACCGGCGGGCGTACTGTGCCGTGACGCTGTTGAGCAGGGTCTTCGACGGCGCGTACGCGGCCAGGACCGGGCCGGTCCGTAGCGTCAGCGAGCCCATGTTGCTCGACATGTTGACGATGCGCGGCGAGTTCGCGCGGCTGAGCAGCGGGAGCATCGCGTTCGTCACCCGGACGACCCCGAACACGTTCGTGTCGAGGACGGTGCGGACGACGTCGAGGTCGAGCGTCGTCGGATCCTGCGCGCCGCCGTCGGTCCGGCCGGAGATGCCCGCGTTGTTGACGAGTACGTCGAGCCGTCCCGCCGCCTGCCCGATGGTCGCCGCCGCGGCGGCGACGCTGTCGTCGGAGGTGACGTCGAGGGCGACCCCGAACGCGTCGACTCCCTCTGTGCGCAGGCGCTCGACGGCCTCCTCCCGCCTGGTGTCGTCGCGGGCCCCCACCGCGACCGTGAAGCCCATCGCCCCCAGGCCCTGGGCGATGGCGAAACCGATTCCCTTGTTCGCGCCGGTGACCAGCGCGGTCTTCGTGTCGTTCACGAGTTCCATGCTCGGGGGAGCGCGCACTCACCGTCCAATACCGGCTCGGTCCGCCGTGATACCCCCCGGGTATCGGTCAGTATGCTGCTCGCGTGGACGATCTCGAGACCCGCGAACTCCGGTACTTCGTCGCCGTCGCCGAGGAACTGCACTTCGGACGCGCCGCCGACCGGCTCGGGATCGCGCAGCCCCCGCTCTCGCGCGCGATCCGCCGGTTGGAGCGGCGGCTCGGTGTCCGGCTCCTCGACCGGAACCGCCGCGGCGTGGCGCTCACCGACGCCGGCGGGGTGCTGCTCCGGGAGGCCGGGACCGCCCTCGACGCGGTCGCGGCCGCCGCGCGCAGGACGCGGCGCGCCGGGGATCCGAAGCGGCCTCTGGTGCTCGTGACGAAGGCCGGGGCGTCCCACGAACTGCTGCGACGGCTCCTCGACGCGGCGGGGGGCGAACCCGGCGCGGCGCCGGTCGAGGTCCTCCTGTGCGAGGTCGGCGAGCAGGCGGGGCTGCTCCGCGACGGGAGCGCCGACGTGGCGCTCATGCACCGCCCCTTCGACGACCTCGCCGGGTTCGACACCGAGGAGGTCTGCGTCGAGGGCCAGGTCGCGATCCTTCCCGCCGGGCACCCGCTCGCCGCACGCGACCAGCTCACGATGGCGGAGGTCGGCGACGTGCCGGACCTGCCGATCGCCCGGTGGCCCCGGCTCGACGGAACCTATCCGGACGGGCCCGGACCGGAGGTGCGCACCCAGTCACAGCTCGCCCAGCTCGTGGCGCTCGGCAGGACGCTGCTCGTCATCCCCGCCTCCAGCCGCGCCTGGCAGTGGCCCGAACACGTCGCGGTGCCCGTCGTCGACGCGCCGGAGGCCACCACGGTGCTCGCCTGGCCGTCGAACAGCCGCTCCCGGGCGGTCGCCTCACTCGTCCGCTCGGCGGCCGGGCTCCGCGGCGCCGCGCCGTGCGGCGCCCCCGGGCTGTCCGGTCAGGCCCCGCCGCGGTCCCCCGCCACCGCCGGAGACGGCTGAGGCCGGGTCCTGCGGTCAGCTCCCGTACTCGGCGCGGATGCGGTCGGCGAAGCGGGCGAAGTCGGCCCCGTGCAGGAAGGCCGAGCGCATGGTGCCGTGGTCGGCCACCCCCTGGCCCGCGATGTCGAAGGCGGTGCCGTGGTCCACCGACGTGCGCAGGATCGGCAGGCCCACCGTCACCGAGATCGTCCCGTCGAAGTCGAAGGTCTTGGCCGCGATGTGGCCCTGGTCGTGGTACTGCGAGAGCACCCCGTCGTAGTGGCCGGTCAGCAGGCGGTGGAAGACCGAGTCCGCCGGGACCGGACCGACCACGTCCGCGCCCGAGGCGCGCGCCCGCTCCACGGCCGGGGCCAGGTGGCGGATCTCCTCGTCGCCGAAGGCGCCGTTCTCGCCGCCGTGCGGGTTGATCGCCGCCACCGCCAGGGTCGGCTCGTCGTGGCCGAACACGCGCAGCGCGGTGAGCGCCTCGGTGATCGCCCCCACCTGCTGCTCCTCGTTGATCCTGTCCAGCGCGCCGCGCAGCGAGACGTGCCGGGTGGCGAAGAAGATCTTCTTGCCGCGCACCACGAACATGGTGTTCTGGCGGGTGACGCCGGTCAGCTCGCCGAGCATCTCGGTGTGGCCGAGGTGGCGGCTGCCCGAGGCCCAGATGGCCTCCTTGTTGATGGGCCCGGTGACGATCCCGTCCACGCGCCGCTCCATCGCCGCCCGTGTGGCCACCTCGATCGCGCGGACCGCCGCGGCCCCCGCGCGCGCGTCGACCCTGCCCCACTCCAGCTCGGTGTCGCCGAGTTCGCCGGTGTCGAGGCAGTCGACCACCCCCTCCTGCTCCGGCGGCAGGTCCCAGGAGGACACGGCGCGCACCCGGACGTCCAGGCCCAGGACGGTGGCCGCGCGGCGCAGCACGGCGGGGTCGGCGACGACCACCCCGCGCGCGGGGGCGGTGGCGCCCACCTCGGCCAGGGTGCGCACGGTGATCTCGGGGCCGATGCCGACGGGGTCTCCGACGGTGAGGGCCAGGGTCGGGCGTTCAGACATCTTCTCTTCTTCCGCTCGGGATCCGCGCGGACACCCCGCGCAGCCTGTCGTTGACCGTGTCGCGCAGCCGCGCCAGGCAGCGCGCGATGGTGTCCTGGTCCCCGACCAGCCCTCCCTTGGTGATGATCGGGGTGCCCTCCAGCGGCCCGCCGTCCAGGCGGCCGTGCACGGCCAGCGGGACGAGTTCGCCGCCCACGTCCAGGGCCCGCACGTCCAGGGCGGCGAGCAGGGCGGAGGTGACGTCGCCGCCGCTGGAGAACAGCGCGCTGGGCCGGGCCCGGGCGACGGCCCCGGCGACCAGGGTGGCGAGCATGCCGGGCATGGCGCGGCGCGCCTCGGCCGGGAGTCGCACGACGTCCTCGGCCGAGGCGCGGGTGCGCACGACCACGGCCGCGGGGAAGGAGGTCCGGGCCAGGGCGCGGACCAGGAGCCGCGCGACCTCGTCGCGGTACCCGGGGTCGGACGTGAAGCGCCGGGCGTCGACGTCGACGAACTCCGCCGAGGGGTCCTCGGCGACGGTGTCGAGCTGGCGCCGGGTCAGCTCGGTCGCGCTGCCCACCACCGCCAGGACCGGCCCGGGGGCGGGTGTGGTGCCGCGCAGCCCCAGCTCACGGGCCAGGAGCGCCCCGAACGGGCCGGGGTCGGCGGCCACCCAGACGGTGTCGTCCCGGCGGGAGGCCGCGGCGGCCGCCCGGGCGATGTCGGCCAGGTGGTCCTCGGTCACGGCGTCGCACAGAACGACGGGTTCGTCGCCCGCGAGCAGTTCCCCGACGAGGTCGGCGCGGGTGACCCTTCCCAGGGACAGGTGCCGCACGGCAAGGGTGCTCTGCTCGGCGACGAGGTCGGCCACCACGCTGGTGCGGACCGGGTTCAGCGGGTCCAGGGCCAGCTGGGTGCGCTCCAGCGGGACCCCGTCGAGCAGTTGGACGCCGTCGACGGTGATCCGCCCGGAGGCGGGGTGGGCGGGGGCGAAGAGCACGCGGACGCGGACCCCGGACGGCGTGCGCTCGCGCACCGCCCGCCAGGCGGCCTCCAGCTCGGCGCCGACGTTGCCGCGCAGGGTGGTGTCGGTGCGCTTGACCACCAGGTCCACCGGCCAGAGCCGCGCCACGGTGGCGGCGACGAGCCCGGCGGCCTCGGGGGCGGGCAGGTGGCGGCTGTCCAGGTTGGCCACGACCGCGTCGTAGGCCGGGGCCGCCTCGGGAGCGTGCCCGGTGTCCACCGAGGCCACGCGCATGCCGGTCTGGGCGAAGCGCGCGCCGGTGGCGTTGGCTCCGGTGAGGTCGTCGGCCAGGACGAGGATTCGCGCCACGGGTACCCCCTAACCCAGCACCAGGGCGGCGACGCACAGCAGCGGCAGGCTGGCCAGCCACAGCACGGTGGTCATCCCGCTCCACATCTTCATGGCGGCGCCGCCGGACAGGCCGGTGAACCGGGTCACGACCCAGAAGTAGGAGTCGCTGACGTAGGAGAAGACGAAGGAGCCGGCGCAGGCGGAGGCCACGGCGAGCGCGGGGTTGATCCCCGCCGCCGCCACGATCGGGGCGCTGAGGGTGGCGGAGGTGATGATGGCGACGGTTCCCGAGCCCTGGGCCAGGCGGACGAACGTGGCGATCACGAACGGCAGCAGAAACATCGGCACGGGCCAGCCCGAGACGGCGTCGGCGAGCGCGTCGCCCACGCCGGAGGCGCGCAGGACCTCGCCGAAGGCCCCTCCGGCGCCGGTGATGAACACGATCATCCCGGCCGAGGCGGCGGCCGCGGTCAGCCAGGAGACGACCTCCCTGCGCCCGGTCCCCCGGGGCGGCAGCGTGTAGACGGCGACGACCAGCCCGATGATCAGGGCGATGGCGGGGTTGCCGAGGAAGGCGAAGACACCGGCGACGGCGCTGCCCTCGGCGAGTGCGCCGGTGAAGGTGTTGCCGACGATGAGCAGCAGGGGCAGCAGCAGCGGGACGGAGGCGGTCAGCGCGCTCACGCCCGGGTCCGGGGGCTCCTCGCTGATGTCGCGTCCGGCGGCCGGGGCGGCGCTGCCGGGCCCGGAGACCTTGCCGGTGGCCGTGCCCGGTCCGCCCGCGGCGGCGTTCTCGGGGACCAGGCCCGGCTCCACGCTCGCCTCCAGTCGGGGTCCCATGTAACGCGCGTAGGCCACCACGACCGGGATGAGCAGGATCGACATGGCCCCGCCGAGCAGGACGGTGGTGCCCAGGTCGGCGCCGAGGAGCCCGACGGCGGCGAGCGGTCCGGGCGTGGGCGGGACCAGGTGGTGGGTGATGGACAGCCCGCCCGCCAGGGCCAGGCTCATCACGACCAGCGGCCTGCCGTAGCGCCTGGCCAGGGAGCGGGCGAGCGGGTGCAGGATGACGAAGCCGGAGTCGCAGAAGACCGGCACGGACACGACCGCGCCGGTGGCGGTCATCGCCACGTCCTCGCGGCCCTTCCCGGCCATGCGGACGAAGGCCTTGGCCAGGGCGTCGGCGCCGCCGCTGCGCTCCAGGACGGTGCCGATCATCACGCCCAGGGCGATGACGATGCCGATTCCGGCGAGGGTGTTGCCGAAGCCGGTGGTCAGGTGCTCCACCAGCTCGGGGGCGGGGACGCCCGCGACCACGCCGGTGACCAGGGCTCCGGCGAGCAGGCCGACGAACGCGTCCAGCCGGGACCACACGATGAGGCCGATGACGGTGCCGACGCCCAGGAGCAGTGCGGCGAGGAGCTGTACTTCCATACCAGGTGCCTTTCAGGGGGTCATTCCGGTCGCGTGCCCGCGCCGACCGGAACGATGTGGGGGGTGCAGGCGGGATCGGCGTCGAGGGCCTCGCGCTCGCGGGCTCCGACCCCGTCGTCGGTGATCAGGCCGTAGGGTCCGGGGACGACCGCCCAGTACGGGTGGGGGCCGGAGCCGACCTTGGTGGAGTCGGCGACCACGAACACCCGCCGGGCGCTGCGCATCTGGAGCTCCTTGGCGGCGGCGATCTCGGGGCTGGGGCAGTTGAGCCCCCGGCCGGGCAGGAGGCCGTCGGCGCCGATGAAGGCGATGTGCGGGGTGATGCGGTCCAGGACTCCGTGCGCGTAGTCGCCGACGATGGAGCCGCGTCTTCGCCGCACACGCCCGCCGACGACGACGAGTTCGATCCCCTCGGCGTCGTGCAGCGCCGCCATGGGCCCGAGGCCGGAGGTGACCACGGTGGGCCCCGAGCGCCGGGCCAGGCGCTCGGCCACGAAGGTGGTGGTGCTCCCGGCGTCCAGCAGGACGACGTGGTCGTCCTCGACCAGCGCGGCGGCGTGGTCGGCGATGCGCCGCTTGGCGGGGGCGTTGCGCAGGCTCTTCTGGGTCCAGGACAGTTCGGCGCCCCCGGGCGCGGGGACCGCGCCGCCGTGGGTGCGGACCACCTTCCCGGCCCTCTCCAGTTCGCCCAGCCCGCGCCGCACGGTGGAGGGGCTGATGCCGAGTTCCCGCGCGAGGTCCTCGACCCTCTGCACGCCGTCGGTGACGGCATCCAGCAGCCCTTGGTGACGCATGACCACTCCTGCTCGTTTCGCGCACGTGAACAGGGCCATACTGCGCGCTTTACGCAGGGAAAAGCAAGAGATCAGCGTCAATGTGCTCATAACGCGCACATAACGCCCGGGAAGCACAGGCGCGGACACCGGGCGGAGAACAGCGCGGCCGGGGACGTTTGGGCGGGGCGGCGCACGGCTATGTCGCATACGGCGCCGGAGAGGGCCGCCGCCAGGACTACGGAGCGTGCCGATGCGAAGACAGTTCATCAACGAACCGGGCGACGTGGTGTCCGAGGCGCTGGAGGGGTTCGCCGCGGCCTGGCCGAACCACGTGCGCCTCAACGCCGACCCCGCCTACGTCGTGCGCGCCCGCCCGGCCGGGGACAAGGTCGCTGTGGTCTCCGGCGGCGGCTCGGGCCACGAGCCCCTGCACGTGGGCTTCGTGGGCACCGGCATGCTCGACGCCGCCGTGCCGGGGGCCGTCTTCGCCTCCCCCACGGCCGTGCAGATCCGGGCGGCCTCGCAGGCGGCCGACACCGGCCGGGGCGTCCTGCACGTGGTCAAGAACTACACCGGCGACGTGCTCAACTTCCGCATCGCCGGTGAGCTGCTGGCCGACGAGGGCGTGCGCAGCGAGATCGTCCTGGTCGACGACGACCTGGCCACCGACACCGGCGACGGCGGGGGCCCGGGCCGCCGGGGCACGGCGGCGGTCGTGGCGGTGGAGAAGGTCTGCGGCGCGGCGGCCGAGCGCGGCGCCGACCTGGCGGAGCTGGCCGCGCTCGGGCGCCGGGTCGCGGCGCACAGCCGCACCCTGTCCGTGGCGCTGGCCGCGGGCGCCCACCCGGGGCAGTCGCGGCCCTCGTTCGAGCTGCCCGGGGACGAGGTCGAGTTCGGCGTGGGCATCCACGGCGAGCGGGCCCGGCGGCGGCGGGCCTTCGGCCCCTCCCGCGAGCTGGTGCCCCCGATGGTCTCGCCGCTGGTGGAGGCGCTGGAGCTGGGGCGCGGGGACCGGGTGATCGCCATCGTCAACGGCCTGGGCGCCACGCACGACCTGGAGCTGTACGGGGTCTTCCGCGAGGCGCGGCGCGTCCTGGACGCCGCCGGGATCGGGGTGGCCCGCTCGCTCGTGGGGTCCTACGTGACCTCCCTGGACATGGCGGGCTGCTCGGTCACCCTGGTGAGGGCCGACGACGAGGTGCTGGAGCTGTGGGACGCCCCGGCCGCCACGCCCGCGCTCACCTGGTAGAACGTCCGTCCCACCACAGTCCACACGGGAGCACCGGCATGGCAGAGCAGCTCAGTCCCTCCGACGTCGAGCGGTGGGTGCAGGCCTTCATCGGCGCGGTCGAGGAGGAGGGCGACCGCCTCACCGACCTGGACCGCCGCAGCGGCGACGGCGACTTCGGCACCAACATGACCACCGCGCTGCGCCGCACGCGCGCGGCCCTGGCCGACACCGCCGCCACGGGCGCGGCCGGGCAGCCCTTCGAGGTGATGGCGGAGACCTTCCTGGGCCACAGCGGCGGCACCAGCGGGCCGCTGTTCGGCATGTGGTTCCGCGAGTTCGCCAAGGCGGGCGCCGGAGCGGAGGCGTTCACCCTGGAGATGGTGGCCGAGGCCACCGCGAACGGGTGGGCGACCCTGCACCGGCTGGGGTCGGCCGAGGTCGGGGACCGCACCATGGTCGACGCCATCGCCCCGGCGTCGGAGGCCCTGGCCGGGGCGGTCGGCGGCGGCGCGGGGCTGCACGCCGGACTGCGGGCGGCGGCGGAGGCCGCGCGGGAGGGCGCGGACGGCACCAGCGACCTGCTCGGCCGCCGGGGGCGCACCAGCTACGTGGGCGAGGCCGCCCTGGGCAGCCCGGACCCCGGCGCGGTGACCGTCGCCCTGTTCTACCGGGCGGTGCAGGGGGTCGCCGGAGTCTAAAAACCCCGGGCGCGGTCGGCCGGGCGCTGCGGGTACGGGTACCCGTCGGCCGGGCCCGCGCGAGGGCCGCGGCCCGGTCAGACCCCGCCGAGGTACTCGACGAAGCGCACCCCGGTCCCGCCCGGGCCGCAGCTCACCCCGACCATGCGGCCGGTGAACCCGCCCGCGACCTCGGTCGACAGGTAGCGCCCGTCGATCCGGGCCAGCTCGGTGGTGCCCTCCGGGGTGCCGACCGCGGCGACGACCACGTCCGGGCCCCGTTCGCGGCTGTACTCGGGCGCCGTCGACGGCACCACCCGCAGTTCGAGCACCGTGTCCGCGGACGCGGGCGCCTCCCCGAGCACGGTGGTGAGCGGTCCGGCCCGGGCGACGGCGCGCACCCGCCCGCCCCCGACCTCCAGGGCGAACCGGTGGGCGGGGTCGACGCGGATCTCCAGGGCGCCCGCGTCCCCGTCCGCGTCGATCCCGGCCCGGACGGTCATGTTCGTGTGCTCCTGGCGGCGGCCGACGAACACCCGCTCGTCTCCGGGAGGCGACATCCGCCACCGGTCCCGCGACCACCGCAGCACCCGGTCGGGGAAGACCCCGGCGCCGACCCAGTCGGTGCCGAGCACGCCCTCGCCCAGCGAGGAGCGCACCCGCGGCGGCTCCCGCGGCTCGACCGGTCCGGTGACCACGGGCCAGCCGTCGCGCCAGGCGACGTCGGCGGCGAAGGTCTCCCTGCCCAGCACGTGCCAGCCGGGGAAGGAGCCCGAGGGGCGCACTCCCAGGAACACCGCCGCCCACGACCCGTCGGGGCGCTCGACCAGGTCGGCGTGGCCGGTGTTCTGCACCGGGCCCGGCGTCCCCCTCGCGGTCAGCAGGGGGTTGCCCGGGCAGGCCTCGAACGGGCCCTCCGGCGAGGGTCCCCGGGCGATCGTCACCGCGTGTCCGGGGCCGGTGCCGCCCTCGGCGACCATCAGGTACCACCACGGTCCGACCCGGTACAGGTGCGGGCCCTCGGGGTCCCTGCCCCCGGTGCCGCTCCACAGCGGGCGCGGTTCGGACAGCAGGTCGCCGGTGGCCGGGTCGAGGACGGCCTGGCGGATCCCGCCGTCCGACCACGTGAGCAGGCACCTGCCGTCCCCGTCCCACGCCAGGTCGGGGTCGATGCCGCCCGCGCCGCGGATCCGCACCGGGTCGGACCACGGACCGGCGGGGTCGGTCGCCGTCATCAGCAGGTGTCCGGGGCCGTCGGAGACGTTGGTGGTCACCAGGAAGAAGGTGCCGTCGTGGTGGCGCAGGGTCGGGGCGTAGACGCCCGAGGACGGCGCGGCGCCGGACAGTGCCAGCTGGGAGGGCCGGTCCATCACCGCGCCGACCCGCTCCCAGTCCACGAGGTCCGACGACCGGCACAGGGGGACCCCCGGCGCGTACTCGAAGCTCGAACACGCCAGGTAGAACACGTCGCCGACGCGGCACACCGTGGGGTCGGGGTGGAAGCCGCCGAGGATCGGGCGGGTCGGCAGGACACCGCCCCCGGGGGGAACTTCGGGCTCGGTCACCCCACGAGTGTGGCACGCCCCGCGCCGACGCGGAGGGCGGGTACGCGGCCGGACGGGCCGGGGCGGACCGGTGCGCGGGGGGCGGGGCGCTCTCAACGGCGGCGGGGCGGCCCGCCGCCTTCTGGCGCCGCGATGCCCACGGCGCCGCGGTAGCCGTCCCCCTCCATCGACGACATCGCGTCGAGCGCGGCGTCGGGCACGGGCAGCAGGTGGGCGTCGACCCAGGTGTCGCCCGCGGCGTCGTTGGTCCACGGGTCCTCGATCACGAGGGCGCCCGGCACGGCGCCGTGGCAGAGCACCCAGTGCGGCACGTCGAAACCCTGCATCGCGGCCAGGGAGACCAGCAGCAGGACGCCCTCCCCCCGGGCGACCGCGCCGCGGACGCCGGCCACGGGGAGACGGCGCGGGTCGAGCGGGACCCCGGCCCGCTCCGCGTCCGCCCGCGACGCGCGCTGGAGGACGGCGCGCCACTCCCTCTCGTCCCCGGCGTAGGAGTCGAGCAGGACCGGCCGGTCCGTGTCGAGGAACACCGTGACGGGCGACGACGGCCAGGCCCGGCGCACGGCGACGCCCAGCCCGACGGGCTCGCAGGCGGGGAAGTTCGTCGCGTCGCGCCACAGCGTCAGCTCCGCCGGGCGGTCGAGGGACTCCCGGGGCACCGCCCCCGCCTGCACCTGCGCGACCAGGGCGACGACGGCGCCGCACGTGAAGTTCGTCGACTGCCGGTGGTACGGCGGCTCCGCGACCGGGCCCCCGCCCAGCCAGCGCACGTAGCCCGTGCGCGGGCGGCCCGCGTCCTCGGCGGCCCCGCGCGGGGACTCCAGCGGCACGAAGCCGAGGGCCGCGGCGTCCTCGGCGCCGACCGTCCAGCCCTCCCACTTGACCTGTACGAGCCCCCGGCCCCGCGCGTGCGCCAGGACCGCCGCCACGGCGGCGGGCACGTCGCCGACGGCGTCGACGATCTTCGCGTAGGCCGTCCGGGGGCGCGCCGTCACCAGCGCGGCGGCGGCCCACCCCTTCCCCGTGCCGTCGGGGACGGCCACGATCTCGGGTGCGTGGGCCGAGCGGTCGACCGCTCCCCAGCGTTCGAGCACCCCGCCGGGGGCGATCCGCTCCAGCGGCGCGGGCACAGCGGCCGGATCGAACGGGACGGCGGCCGGGGCGGGCGCGTCGGGGCTGTGAGGTGGCATCCGGTACTCCTGGTGGTGGTCAGAGGGGGCTGGCACGGCGGTTCACGCGCGGGAGCGGCGCAGCAGCCAGACGAGGTAGGGGGCGCCGACCAGGGCGATCATGAGCCCGGCCGGCAGCTGGGCCGGGGCCAGGAGCGTGCGGCCGAGGGTGTCCGCCACGCAGACCAGCAGCGCGCCCAGCAGCATCGCGACCGGAACGCCGCGCCCGTGCCGGGCGCCGACCAGCGCGCGGGCCAGGTGGGGCGCCACGAGCCCGACGAAGCCGACCACCCCGACCGCGACCACGCTGACGGCGGCCAGGACCGCGGCGACGGTGAGCAGCACCAGCCGCATCCGCTCCACCCGCATGCCGAGGATGCGGGGCGTGTCCTCGTCGACGGCCAGCAGGTCGAGGTGACGGGCCAGGCCGAGGACCAGCGGCGCCGCGAGGACGAGTGCCACGGCGACCGGCACGACCTCCGGAAGGGTGCGCCCGTAGGTCGTGCCGGCCAGCCACGTGAAGATGCGCGGGGTCTGCCAGGGGTCGGCGCGCAGGAGCAGGAACGTCGTGACCGCGCTCAGGCTGTACCCGCACCCGATGCCGATCAGGACGAACCGGTCCGGACGCAGTCCGCCCCTCCAGGCCAGCACGGCGATCAGCGCGAACGTGGCCAGGCCCGTGAGGACCGACATGGCGACCAGCGACGGCGGACCGGCCGTCGCGCTGGAGGTCACCACGATCACCGCGCCCAGTCCGGCTCCGGCGGTGATGCCCAGCAGCCCCGGCTCCGCGAGCGGGTTGCGCACGGTGCTCTGGACGGCGCTCCCGGCCAGGGCGAGCGCCGCTCCGGCGAGCACGGCGGCGGCCACGCGGGGGACCCGTTCGTCCAGGGATCGGCCGATCAGGTCCGGTGCGGTTCCCTGGAGCCACAGGGCGATGTCCCCGGTGCGCAGCCACAGGCTGCCCGCGAGCAGGCCAGCGAGCACCGCCGCGACGAGGAGGACGCCGAGGAAGCGCCCCCTCGTGCGCGGCCCGGTCCGCGCGCCCGGCGGTCGGCGCACCGGGCCCGCGCGCGAAGGGCTGGGCCCCGACCGCGCCCGGCGACCCGTCACCAGTGTTTACCCTCACACGGCCACGGGCTGTGGCCTGCGATAGTGTGGAACGTCGTCGTCGCGCCGCCCGCGGTGGGACCCAGGGGTCCACTCTCCCCCTCGTCCCCCGCCGTCAGTGCCCGTCGGCGACCGGGCAGGGCTGCGTCTGACGCTCCGCCCCACCCCATGCCGCGCCTGCCGCGCTGGCCGTGAGACCGGGCGGTCGTTCCCGGCGGCCGCCACGCGCGCACAGCGCATGGAACTTCAGATACCGGCTGCGGCGCGTCCCGGCCGGTGCTTCCATTCGAGGGGCTTCCTCTACTCCATGTTCTCCACTCTGCGCTCACGCGCGTCCGCGCGAGGCAGACGTACCGACTTCTGGGTCATGGGCGTGTCCGGCGCTTTCATGACCGTCTTCGTCGCGGCCGCCCTGGTCTCGCCCGGTGTGGTCGGGACCGCCGTGGACACGGCCTTCACCTGGTCCGCGCGCTGGTTCGGCGCCTACTGGCAGCTGCTGATGCTGGCCACCTTCGTCGTCATCACCGTCCTGGCCTTCTCCCGCTACGGCCGGGTGCGCATGGGCGGCTCCGGCAAGCCCGAGTTCAACCGGTTCACCTGGGTCGCGATGATCACCACCACCCTGCTCGCCGCCGGAGGGGTGTTCTGGGCGGCGGCCGAACCCATCGCCCACTACTCCTCCCCGCCGCCGCAGTACGCCGACCAGGTGGACGAGGGCTCGGCCGCCGCCGTCGCGATGGCGCAGAGCTTCGTGCACTGGGGCTTCATCGGCTGGGCGATCGGCGGTGCGCTGGCCACCCTGGTCATGATGCGCGGGGTCGAGATGGGCATGCCGCTGCGTCCGCGCACCCTGCTGTGGCCGCTCATGGGCGAGCGCATTCGCACGCACTGGATCGGCACGGTCGTCGACATCAGCTGCGTGCTCGCCGTGGTGGCCGGAACCGTGGGGCCCATCGGCTTCCTCGGCCTCCAGATCTCCTACATCTGCGGTCAGCTGTTCGGGCTGCCCGACACCTACGCCGTCCAGGCGCTGATCATCCTGGGCCTGACCGTGGTGTCCGCGGTGTCGGTGCTGAGCGGGATCCACAAGGGCATCCAGCTGCTGAGCCGGGCCAACGTCTGGGTGGCGCTGGTCCTCATCCTGGCCATCCTCGGCATGGGGTCGCTGCCCTTCGTCGCCGACCTCTACATCCAGGCGAGCGTGGTGCACGCGCAGGAGTTCCTGCCCATGGCCCTGTACACGGGCGACGAGCAGTGGCTCGGCTACTGGACCCTGTTCTTCTTCGGCTGGTTCCTGGGCTTCGGCCCGATGATGGCGATCTTCTTCGCCCGCATCTCCCGGGGCCGCACCGTGCGCGACATCTACGTCGGGGCGACGGTGCTGCCCACGGTGGTGACCACGATCTGGTTCACCGCGCTGGGCGGCACCGGCATCTGGCTGGAGAAGCAGGACCCGGGGGTGATCACGGGCCCCTACGGCCGGGACGGCCTGCCCGCCGCGGCGCTGGCCATCCTGGAGGCGCTGCCGCTGACGGCGGTGCTGGGCGTGCTGACGGTGATCGTCGCGCTGATCTTCCTGGCGTCCACGCTCGACTCGATGTCCTACGCCATCTCGGTCTCCAGCATGCACGAGGGCGAGCCCTCGGGCCTGGTCCGCGCGTTCTGGTGCGTGGGGATGGGTCTGGCCGCCGTCGCGCTGCTCCTGGTGGGGGACGGCGGGATCCAGGCGCTGCAGTCCTTCATCGTGGTGACCGCGGTGCCCGTCGGCCTGATCATGCTGCCGACGCTGTGGACCACGCACCCGCTGCTGCGCGACATGGCGATCGAGCAGGGCATCGTCGTTCCGCGCCCGTCCCCGGACGAGGACGGCAACGAGGGCGGGGCCCGTACCCCGAAGACCGAGGAGCCGGTCGGCTAGACCCCGCCGTCAGGGCCCCGCCGCGCCCGGACCCCCTCCCGGGTTCCTGACACGGCGGGGCCCGGGCCGCGGACGCACTCGCGTCCGCGGCCCGGGCCGAAGTACCGCCCTACCGCTGGCCGTCCTGCCCGGACGCGGGCAGCCCGCCCTGCCGGGCCGCCAGCAGCGAGGCGTGGGTGGGCGCGTCGGGCACGTGCGCGGGCCGCCCGGCGGCGAACTCCTTGCGCAGCACCGGCACGACCTCCTCGCCGAGCAGGTCCAGCTGCTCCAGGACCGTCTTGAGCGGCAGGCCCGCGTGGTCCATGAGGAAGAGCTGGCGCTGGTAGTGGCCGAAGGAGTCGCGGAAGCCCAGCGTGCGGTCGATGACCTCCTGCGGGCTGCCGACGGTCAGCGGGGTCTCGCGGGTGAACTCCTCCAGGGAGGGGCCGCCGCCGTAAACCGGCGCGTTGTCGAAGTAGGGCCGGAACTCCTTCACCGCGTCCTGGGAGTTCCTGCGCATGAACACCTGCCCGCCCAGGCCGACGACGGCCTGGTCGGCCTTGCCGTGGCCGTAGTGCTCGAAGCGGCGGCGGTAGAGCGAGATGAGCTTCTTGGTGTGCGTGGCGGGCCAGAAGATGTTGTTGTGGAAGAAGCCGTCACCGTAGTAGGCGGCCTGCTCGGCGATCTCCGGGCTGCGGATGGAGCCGTGCCAGACGAAGGGCGGCACGTCGTCCAGGGGGCGCGGCGTGGAGGTGAAGCCCTGCAACGGGGTGCGGAACCTGCCCTCCCAGTCGACGACGTCCTCGCGCCAGAGCCGGTGCAGCAGGTTGTAGTTCTCCAGGGCCAGCGGGATGCCCTGGCGGATGTCCTGCCCGAACCAGGGGTAGACGGGGCCGGTGTTGCCCCGGCCCATCATCAGGTCCACCCGGCCGTCCGCCAGGTGCTGGAGCATGGCGAAGTCCTCGGCGATCTTCACCGGGTCGTTGGTGGTGATCAGCGTGGTGGAGGTGGACAGGATGAGCTTCTCGGTCCTGGCCGCGACGTAGCCGAGCATCGTGGTCGGCGAGGAGGCCACGAACGGCGGGTTGTGGTGCTCGCCGGTGGCGAAGACGTCCAGACCGACCTCCTCGGCCTTGAGCGCGATGGTCACCATCGCCTTGACGCGCTCGGCCTCGGTCGGCGTACGGCCGGTGGTGGGGTCGGTGGTCACGTCGCTCACCGAGAAGATTCCGAACTGCATGGCCCGCTCCCCTAGGTATCTTCCAAAGAAGTAGTTTCCGATTAAACTATCACGCGGAACGCCTCGGCGCCGCCCCCGTATTCCCCCCGCGCGCCACCCGGTGGGCCCTCGTTCATCCACAGGCACGCTCCGTACCCACCGAATGTCACTCTTCCCTGGTATCCCTGGAAAAGCCGACAACGGCACGGTCACCGGGCGTCACGGCGACCGGAACGGCTGAACACGTGAAGGAGGAGGGCGCACACCCCCGGCCCGAGCGCCCGCAGCCCCATGGCCACCACCCTCGATCCCCGACGCCGCCTTCCCCACCAGGACCGAGACCGGACCGACCGCGACCCCGTGGTGCTCGCCGACGTCCTCGGCGACGTCATGGCCGCCCTCGGCGACGTGGACCCCGACCTGCTCGTCGTCACCGACCCCGGAGCCTGAGCTTCGGGGCCCACGGGGTGGCCGTCGGGAGCGCGGCCGCCCCGTGGCCGACCGTGCCCGGGCGGCCTTCCCCCGGCCGGGGCGCCGCCCTGGTGGCCCGGGTGGCCCGAGTGACGGCGTAGGCGCGCGTCGCCGCGCTGGACGATTCCCTCAGGCGGGGGCCACGCCCTCGGGGTGCTCGGGCAGGAAGGAGCGCACCAGCTCGACCGGACCGACGAGGTGGGCGTTGAACTCCGCCAGTTCCTCGGCGGGCACCCACAGCTCCAGGATCGTGCGCCCGCCCGCCTGCCGCACCGGATAGCGGGAGGCGAAGTCCGCGTCCACGCGGAACCGTGTGACGTGCCCCTCCCCGTCGCGTGGCAGGTTCCACTCGCGGGCGATGCGCACCGCGTAGTCCTCGTTGAGCACCGGGTAGAAGATCGGCTGCTCAGGCAGGCGCGGCGGCCACTCCCGCCAGCCCGAATCCCTGAGCAGGGCGAGTTCCGCGGGCCCGGTGGGCCGCCACAGGGTGAGGGTCGCGGGCATGGGGACCGCCTCCTTGGGTAGGGCGTGGTCAGGAGCTTAGGAAGAGCGGGGACAGTCCGCACCTGCTTTTTACCGGACGAACCGAAAATCGGTCCGTCCAGCGGGAACACCTCTTACAGACGAAGCGTTCTTACAGATGAAGCGCCCCGGACCGCACCCCGATCCCCACCACCCGCACCCAACCCGCAGGTCCTGTGAGGCGCACACCACAATCCATGCGCGGATGTCAGCGCTCGTGTCGGCAATGGGGGTTTCCGGCACGTACTCAGTCGCTACATCCGCCTTCCCAGCGGCCAGACCGCACTCAGTGCATCCTGGCCGCGCCCGCTGTGGCCCGCGTTGGGGGACGCGGGCCACAGCCATGTCCGGAGTCCTCCGCCCCTCTCCCCCGCCGCGCCGGCGGCCCGTCCCCGCTCGGACGAGTTCCGGCACCAGATCGTCGCCTTCCACGACGACGCGGGAAGAACACGACCGGCTTCCTCCGGACGCCCGTGCCTCCCCCGCCCGCGCCGGTCCGCGAGGAACACACGATGAGGAGCCCTCCTTGAACGGACCGAACGAGTTCCCCCCGGGCCGACCGGTGGTGCTGCGCGGCGGCACGGTGCTGCCCATGGACGACGCGCGCACCGTCCTGACCGACACCGACGTCCTGGTCGTCGACGACCGCGTGGCCGCCGTGGGACCGCGCCTGACGGTGCCCGAGGGCACTGCGGAGATCGACGCGTCCGGCGGCCTGGTCATGCCCGGGATGATCGACACCCACCGGCACATGTGGCAGACCGCCATGCGCGGCTACGGGGCCGACTGGACCCTCGCCCAGTACTTCGTCTGGTACTACCTCGAACACGGCACGCGGTTCCGCCCCGCCGACGTGCACGCGGGCAACACGCTCGCCGCCGTCGAGGCCCTGGAGGCCGGGATCACCACCGTCGTGGACTGGTCGCACGGCCTCCAGACCCCCGAACACGCCGACGCGGCCGCCGACGCGCTGCTTTCGGTCCCCGGCCGCCACGTCCTGGCCTACGGCGACATCCAGCGGGCGCCCGCCGAGTGGGCCACCAGCCCCGAACTGCGCACCTTCGTCGAGCGCCACCGGGGCGACGACATGCTGGGCCTCCAGCTCGCCTTCGACGTCACCGGCGACCCGGAGTTCCCCGAGAGGCCCGCCTTCGAGGCCGCCCGCGACCTGGGGGTGGCCGTCACCACCCACGCCGGGGTGTGGGGCGCCACGGGTGACGACGGCGTCCGGCTCATGCACGAGCACGGCTTCATGGGGCCCGAGACGGTGTACGTGCACGGCGCCTCCCTGTCCCCGGACTCCTACCAGCGCATCGCCGCCACCGGCGGGTCGGTGTCGGTCTCCACCGAGAGCGAGCAGAGCGCCGGTCAGGGCTACCCGCCCACCTGGGCGATGCGCGCGCACGGCATCCCGGTGTCGCTGTCGGTGGACAGCAGCGTGTGGCAGAGCGGGGACCTGTTCAGCGCCATGCGCGCCACCCTGGGAGCCGACCGAGCCCGCGAGCACCAGCAGGCCCACGGCCGCAGCGACACCGTCACCCACAGCGCCCTGCGCGCCGACCAGGTGGTGGAGTGGGCCACCCGGGGCGGGGCCGCCGCCCTGGGCCGCGACGACCTGGGCCGGATCACGCCCGGCGGCAAGGCCGACCTGGTACTGATCCGCAACGACGACTCGCCCGTGTCCTTCCCCCTGCTCAATCCCTACGGGCACATCGCCCTCCAGGCTCAGCGCGCCGACGTGCACACGGTCCTGGTCGACGGCCGGGTGGTCAAGTACGGGCACCGGCTGGTGGGCGTGGACCTGGCGGCCGTGCGGCGCGGCGTGGAGGCCACCGTCGAGCACCTGCGCGCCTCGGTCGGGGAGAAGGCCTGGACCGAGGGGATGAACCCCGACATCCCCGAGTCCAAGGTGCTGAACAATCCCTACACCTACACCTACACCGACTACCGCGACTCCGGCATCCGCGGCCGGTGAGCGCTCCGCCCGCGCGGCGACCGGCCGGTGCCAGAATGTGGGTCCCGGCCGGGCCAGCGGCGTCGGCGGCCGGGCCATGAGGCCCAGCGCCCCTCCGGGAGGGCGCCGGGCGGCGACGTGAACCGGAGGAGGCACATGTCGGGGAACGGGACGGGCGCCCATCGGCACCCGACGATGGCCGACGTGGCCGCGCACCTGGGGGTCTCGCGGCAGCTGGTCTCGCTGGTGCTGGGCGACCGCCCCGGCCCGAGCGCGCGGACCCGGGAGCGGGTCCTGCGCGCCGCCGAGGAACTGGGGTACCGGGCCGACACCGCCGCACGGCTGCTGCGCCGGGCGCGCAGCCGACAGGTGGGCGTGCTCTTCGGCCTGGAGTACCCGATGGACGCCCACCTGGTCGAGGAGCTCTACCCGGCCACCGCCGAACTCGGGTACGGCGTGGTGCTGAGCGCGATGGCCAGCACCCGCAGCGAACGCGAGGCGATCGACGAGCTGGTGGGGCTGCGCTGCGAGGCGCTGATCCTGATCGGGCTGTCCGCGGAGGCGCCCGCGGACCTGGCGCGGGTCGCCGAACGGGTTCCCGTGGTGGAGATCGGCCAGCGCACCGGCGCGGAGGGGACCGACAGCGTGGGCACGGCCGACGCCGTGGGCGTGGGCCAGGCCGTCGGGCACCTGGTGGAGCTGGGCCACCGGGACATCGTGCACGTCGACGGCGGCGGGCTGCCGGGCGCCGGTGAGCGCGCGCGGGGCTACGCCGAGGCGATGCGCGGGTACGGCCTGGGCGACCGCGTCGAGGTCCTGCCCGGCGACTACTCCGAGGAGGCGGGGGCGCGGGCGGCGCGGGTGCTCCTGGCGCGGGAGGCCCTGCCCACGGCCGTGGTCGCGGCCAACGACCTGTGCGCGTTCGGGCTGCTGGCGACCCTGGTCCGCGCCGGGGTGAGCGTGCCCGGGGACGTCTCGGTGGTGGGCTACGACGACAGCCGGACCGCGCGGCTGTCCTTCCTCCAGCTCACGTCGGTGCGCCAGGACGCGGCGCGCATGGCGCGGCTCGCGGTCCGGTCCGCGGCCGAGCGCCTGGACGGCGGGCGCACCGAGAGCAGACACCTGCTGCTGGAGCCCGCCCTGACGGTCCGCGGCAGCACCGCTCCCCCGCGCTGAGGCTCCGGCCCGGCACGCGCGCGGCCGGGGGTCCGCTCCGGTGCCTCCGTGGCGGCGGGGGCACCGCGTTCTGCGGCAGGTGCTGCCGAGAGGGCCGTGGCCGATGGTCCGCGACGTTCCCGAGGGTGGGCGTGCCGTTAAGAGGCACATCACACGCGCGGACGGTTGGCACGGGTCCGGAAAAGTCCGACACTGGAATTGGCACGTGCTAAATCACCCTCCGCTGTCACCCGGCCCCGGCCGGGCCCGGGAAGCCCACCCCACCGTCCGCGGCGCCCGGCACCCGTGAACCCCGACCGACCCTTCGAAGGGGACCCATCCATGCCTCTGGCCCTGCTCGCCCTCGCCGTCGGCGCGTTCGCCATCGGCACCACCGAGTTCGTGATCATGGGACTGCTGCCCGAGGTCGCCGCCGACCTCGGCGTCCCGGTCCCGACCGCCGGATACCTCATCTCCGCCTACGCCCTGGGCGTGGTGGTCGGCGCCCCGCTGCTCACCGCGCTGAGCACGCGGCTGCCCCGCAAGACGGCCCTGCTCGTCTTCATGGGGCTCTTCCTCGCGGGCAACCTCGCCACCGTCCTGGCCCCGTCCTTCGGCGCCGTGTTCGCCTCACGGGTCCTGGCCGGGCTGCCCCACGGCGCCTACCTGGGGGTGGGCTCGCTGGTCGCGGCGCACCTCGCCGGTCCGGGGCGGCGGGCCACGGGCGTCTCGCGGATGTTCCTCGGCCTGACCGTGGCCAACATCGTCGGCGTACCCGCGGGCACCTTCCTGGGACAGGCGATGGGCTGGCACGCGGCGTTCCTGGTCGTGGCCGGGATCGCCCTGCTCGCCGTGCTCGGCATCGCGGTGTTCGTGCCGCACCAGCCCGCGGCCGCCGGCACGGGACTGCGCCACGAGATGCGCGAGCTGGGCCGCTCCCAGGTCGTCCTGGGCCTGGTCACGGCGGTCTTCGGGTTCGCCGGGGTGTTCGCCGTCTACAGCTACGTCTCGCCGATGATGACGGAGCTGGCGGGCATGTCCGCGTCCGGCGTGCCGATCGTCCTGGCCCTGTTCGGCACCGGCATGACCCTGGGCTCGCTGATCGTGGGGCCCCTGGCCGACCGGGCGCTGCGCCCGACGATCTACGGATCGCTCGCCGCCCTGGCGGTGGTGCTGGTGGTGTTCACGGTGACCGTGCACAACCCCTGGACGGCCGCGGCGACGGTGGTGGTCCTGGGCGCGGTGGGGTTCGGCGTGGCCACCCCGCTCCAGGTGCTGGTGATGAACAAGGCCGCCGAGGCACCGACCATGGCGGCGGCCTCCAACCACTCGGCGTTCAACCTGGCCAACGCCGCCGGGGCCTGGCTGGGCGGCATCGGGATCAGCGCGGGCCTGGGGTACACCTCCCCGGCCGCGATCGGCGCGGTGCTGGCCGTGGTGGGCCTGGGCATCGCGGTGTTCGCGGGCGTGCTGGACCGCCCGGGGCGGCGGCGCGACGGCGGTGGCCGGGCGGTGGGGGCCCCGGAGCCCAGCGCCCTGCGCTGACCCCGGGTTCGGGTACGGAGCCTCGTTCAGAACCTCCGGTGGAACGGGTCTTCGGGCCGGGAACCGGGGGACACGGCCCCGCTCGGAGGCCTCCGGTGGCGCGGGCCTTCGGCGCGGGTCCGCGCCCTCCGTTCCCCCTAACCCGTTCGGACGAACCCGATCAGGGTGGACTCCGCGAACTCCAGCTCCTCCCAGCCGAACTCGCTCTGGCCGAGGACGGTGGCGGGCGTGCAGTCGATCAGCGACCAGGGGGACTCCGCCCCGGGGCGTCCGGGGATCTCCTCCCGCACCCCCGTGCACGCGATCTCGCCGTCCACGAGGTAGGTGACCACGCCGGTGCCGTTGTACCCGATGGGGGTCTCCACCCGTTCGCTCCCCCTCTCCAGCAGCCCCGCCGTCTCCATGGCGCGGTCGCAGGACATCTCCCAGGCCTCGGCGCGCACCCGCCACGTGCGGCCGTAGAGGCCGATCTCACCGCAGTCGGGCGCGTGGAGCACCTCCAGCCGCTGGCCGCCGAGCGCCTCCCCCTGCTGGGGGTCGGCCACCGCCACGGACCCGCCCGCCCCGGTGAAGTCGGCCCGCACACTCCACAGGGCCCCGGCGTACTCCATCCGCACCGGGCCGCCCCGCCCGTCGACCTCCACCAGGCCCCGCGCCTCCTCCTCGACCACCTCGCCGTCCACCACGAGCCGGGACGTGAGCGAGCCGGTGTACACCCGGCCGCCCGCCCCCTCCCCGGGCCCGCCCGCCTCCAGGTCCTCCGACTCCGCCATCGCGCGCAGGGGTCCGGTGACCAGCTCGGGACCCAGGTCCTCGGCGGTGGCCTCCCACGCGGGGTCCACCGGCTCGGAGGCCTCGCCCTCCCCCGGCGCGGGCCCGTACACGTACAGCCGCCCGCCGCTGTCGGCGGCCGCGACGGACCCCTGCCCCATCACCTCGCCGCTGGCCAGGAAGACGTCCTGGTCGGCCGCGTAGCGGTACTCGACGGTGGCCGTGCTCTCCTGCAGCACCGCTTCGACCGCCTGGCCGGTCCGCGCGGCGACCTCCTCGGCGTGCGCGTCGCTGAAGCGGCGCTCGACCTCGACCACGAAACCGCCGCCCTCCTCCAGGGTGGTCGCGGCGGCGGTGACGGCCTCCGCCGGAGCACCGCTGACCTGGTCGTAGACCACGTAGCCGCCGGTCGCGATCCCGGCGGTGACCAGCACGCCCGCACCGGCCAGCGCCACCTTGGACCCGGCCAGGGCGCTGAGGGTGCCGCCGGTGGCGCCTGCGGCCGTCGTCCCGGTGGCGGCGCCCGCGGCCCCGCCGGGACCGGCGGGGGGNCGCCCGTCCCCGCCCCGCCGAGCACGCCTCCGGTGATCCCGGCCGCGGAGAGCATGCCCACGGCGGCCGCCCACGCCGCGGGGTCGTGTCCCGCGGAGTCGATTCCGCGCCAGTGGCCGCGCAGCAGGGCGCGCAGGGTCTCGGCGGCCGGGACCGCGCCGCCGCGTCCGCTCAGGCCGACCTCCTCGGGCTCGGGCAGCAGGGCGCGCATGAGCTCGACCGCGTGCGGGCGCCGCGCGGGGTCGGTGGCCAGGGCGGCCTCCACCAGGGGGAGGACGTCGTCGGGAACGCCCGCCAGGTCGTGCTGCCCGGCGGTGACCCGCTGGCGCAGTTCCGCGGGGGCGCCGCGGCCGAAGGGGTCGCGCCCGGTGGCCGCGAGCGCCACCAGGGCGCCCCAGCCGAACACGTCGGCGGCCGGGTCAGCGGCCGCCCCGGTGTAGCGTTCGGGCGCCACCCAGCCGGGGGTCCCGTAGGAGGCGCCCTGGTCGTTCGCGCGCCGGGTGCCGACGACGGTGGCGATGCCGAAGTCGACGATCCTGGGGCCGTCCGGGGACAGGATGACGTTGCCGGGTTTGATGTCGCGGTGCGCGATCCCGGCGGAGTGCAGCGCGGCCAGGCCCTCGGCGGTGCCCGTCGCGAACGCGCGCAGCATCTCCCCCTCCAGGGGGCCGAAGGCGCGCACGTGGGCGCGCAGGTCCCGCCCGGGGACGTAGTCGAAGGCGAGCCAGGGCACGCGGGCGGCGGTGTCCGCGGCGTGCAGGCGCGCGGTGCTCACGCCCCGGGCGCGGGCCAGCATGTCCACCTCGCGGGCGAAGGCCTCGCGGTGGCCGCGCCCGCGCGCGAACCGGGCGTGCACGGTCTTGACGGCCACGCACCGCCCGTCGCCGTCGAGTCCCGCGTAGACGGCGCCCATGCCGCCCGCGCCGATCCGGCCCACGATCCGGTAGGGGCCGAGCCTTCGCGGGTCGCCCTTCTCCAGGGGCTTGAGACCGGGCGGGAGGCCGGTGTCGCGGGGCGGCGGGGGAACGGGGGCGGAGGAGGGCGTGACGCTCATGGGGTCCTTCTGGTCCGGCGCGGCGGAGGACGGCGCCCTCCGTGCACCCGTGGGACGCGCGATCGCCCCGGGGTGTTCGCGCCTTCCGTTCCTCGTGGGCTTGGACAGGAGGGACGCACGGGCCCGGCACGCACGAAAGGGCCGGGAACCGCCAGGTCCCGTAGCTCGCACCCGGGCAGGGCCGGGGCGGCGGTCGAACGCGTGCCACCGGTCACCGTCCCCGGACACGGGCGGGATGGGATCTCGCCACCACCGCCCCGCGCATACAGCCGCTCTGCGCTGGTCTTCCTACGCGAAGGGGCCGGAACCGTCCTCCGCGGTCCCGGCCCCGTACCCGCCCGGCGCGGCTAGCCGCGCCGGGGCAGCGTGCGGCTGCGGCCCCGGAACTCGGCGACGACCTCCTCGCCCCGGCGGACCGTGACGTCGTACAGGCCGCTGCGGCCGAACAGCGCCCGCTCCCGGGCGGTGGCCACCAGAACGTCGCCCTCCTTCGCCGGGGCCACGAAGGTCACGTCCGCCCCGGAGGCCACGGTCACCTCTCCCCCGTCCACGTTGCACGCGCACGCGAACGCGGTGTCGGCCAGGGTGAACACGAACCCGCCGTGGGCGATCCCGTGCCCGTTGAGCATCAGCGGCCCCACGGTCATCTCCACGACCGCCAGTCCGTCGCTGGCCTCGACCAGGCGCATCCCCAGGTTCTTGGACGCCATGTCCGCCTCGAACATCCGCCAGGCGGTCTCGTTGCGCGCGCTCACGCGTCGTAGTCCACGGTCACGGCGTCGGTCTCGGGCAGCGACTGGCACGAGAGCGCGTACCCCGCCTTCACCTCGGCCTCGCTGAGCGCGTAGTTGCGCAGCATCCGCACCTCTCCCTCGCACACCTTCACCCGACAGGTGCCGCACACCCCGCCCTTGCAGGCGAAGGGCAGGTCGGACCGGTAGCGCTGCGCCGCGTCCAGCACGGGCACCCCGCGCGGCAGCGTCAGGGTGGTGGTGCGCCCGTCCAGCACGACGGTCACCTCGCTGGCGGGCCCCTCCACCCCGGGCTCCTCGTGGCGCGCCTGGGGCGGCGGCTCGGCGCCCTCCACGAAGAACAGCTCCTGGTGGACCCGCTCCCCCGGCACGCCCCGGCCCGCCAGCACCTCCTGGGCGTCGGTGACCATGCCGTACGGTCCGCACAGCCACCAGTGGTCGACGGCGTCGGCGGCCACGACCGTGTCCAGCAGCGCCTCCAGCTTGGCGGCGTCCAGGCGACCGGTGAACAGCTCGGCCTCGCGCGGCTCGCGGGAGAGCACGTGCACCAGTTCGAAGCGCGCTCCGAACGCGTCCTTGAGGTCGGCGATCTCGTCGGCGAACATCACCGTGTCGCTGCGGCGGTTGCCGTAGAGCAGGGTGACGCGGGAGTCGGTGCGGCGCAGCAGCGAGGCGGCCATGGACAGCACCGGGGTGATGCCCGATCCGGCGGCGACCATCACGTGGCGGGCCGCGGTGTCCAGGTCGGGGACGAAGCGGCCGGTGGGCGCGCCCACCTCCACCTCGTCGCCGGGGCGCACCTCGTTGACCAGCCACTGGGAGAACAGGCCGCCCGAGACCAGGCGCACGCCCACCCGGGGCGCCTGGCCGACGGGGGCGCACACGGAGTAGCTGCGGCGCTCCTCCACGCCGTCCACCTCGCGGCGCAGGGTCAGCGACTGCCCGGGGGCGAACGCGTACTCCTCGGCCAGGTGGTCGGGGACGTCGAAGGTGACGGCGACGGCGTCGTCGCACAGGCGCTCGACGGCGGCCACGCGCAGCCGGTGGAACGCGCCCCGGCGGCGCGCGGCCGCGGGGGCGGTCTCGGTGACGGGTGTGGTCACGGTCAGATCTCCTTGACGTGCTCGAACGGTTCGAGGCAGGACCGGCAGCGGTGCAGGGACCTGCAGGAGGTCGCGCCGAAGCGGGACAGCTCCTCGGTCCGGCCGGACCCGCACAGCGGGCAGCGCGGGGCGGTGCGGGTGGGTAGCAGGGTCAGCGGCACCGGCCCGGCGGCCCGCGCGGGCGCGCTGCCCGGCGGGGAGATGCCGTGCTCGGCGAGCTTGCGCCTGCCCTCGGCGGTGATCCAGTCGGTGGTCCAGGGCGGGGAGAGCTCGGTGCGCACCTCCACCCGGTCGAACCCGGCGGCGCGCACGGCGCGGTGCACGTCCGCGCGCATCTCGGCCAGGGCCGGGCAGCCCGAGTAGGTGGGGGTGATCCACACCGCGGCGGTTCCGTCCCCCCCGACCTCCACGCGGCGCAGGATGCCGAGGTCGGCGAGGGTGAGCATGGGCAGTTCGGGGTCGGTGACCGCGGCGGCGGCGCTCTCGGCGCGCTCGCGGGCCCGGTCCCGGGTGGTGGTCACCATGTCGCCTCCGGGTGCTCGCGGGCCACCCTCTGGAGTTCGTCCAGCAGGGGGGCCAGTTCGGCGGTGTGCTGGCCCCGGCGTCCGGCCAGGGCCGGTGCGGGGAAGGGCGCGGGGGCGTCCAGGGTGGCGGTGGTGAGCACCCGGGTCAGGACGGCGTGCACCTCCTCGCGCACCGCGGCCGGGTCCACGCCCACGCCCTGTCCGGCCATGCGGGCCTCGACGGGGTGGGTGGCGAACAGCTCGCCGGTGAGCGGCCACACGTCGGCGACGGCGACGGCCATGCGCTCGCGGGAGTAGGGGGTGCCGTCGCCCAGGCGCAGGGCCCAGGAGACCGCGTACTCGCGGTGGTAGGCCAGCTCGTTGACCGCCTTGGCGGCGACGGCGGCCAGCACGGGGTCGCGGCTGTCGGCCAGGCGGGCGAACACGGCCAGGCGCGCGCTGGAGAGCGTCAGCAGGGTGACGACGGCGCGGGCGAAGTCGCCGCGGGGCGCCTCGGCCAGGTGGACGTTGCGGAACTCGGCGGGGCCGCGCCGGTAGGCGAAGGCGTCCTCGTCGCGTCCGGTGCCGTCGGCCTGTCCGGCGCGGGCCAGCAGCAGGCGGGCCTGGCCGAGCAGGTCCAGGGCGATGTTGGCCAGCGCGACCTCCTCCTCCAGCTCGGGGGCGTCGGTCACCCAGTGGACGAGCCGCTGGGCCTGGACGAGCGCGTCGTCGCCGAGCATCTGGCAGTACAGCGCCAGGTCGGCTCCGTCGACCCCCTCGGGCAGGGTGGTGTCCACCCCGGCGAGGGCGTCGGTGAAGCCGGTGCCGAAGGCCCAGCGGGTGTCACCGCCGTGCTCCTCGCTCAGGGCCGAGTAGATGTGGTCGCCACTCAATGTCGTTTCCTTTGGCCTCGTGTGCGCCGGTCGTGCCGCCGCCCTAGATGTGCGGGACGTCCTCGGGGATGGGGTAGAACGTCGGGTGGCGGTAGACCTTGTCGCCGCTGGGCGCGAAGTAGGGGTCCTTCTCGTCGGGGCTGGAGGCGGCGATGTGCTCGGCGCGCACCACCCAGATGCTCACGCCCTCGTTGCGGCGGGTGTAGAGGTTGCGGGCGTTGTGCAGGGCCATGTGGTCGTCGGGGGCGTGCAGCGAGCCCACGTGGACGTGGTTGAGGCCGCGCTTGCCGCGCACGAAGACCTCGTAGAGCGGCCACTCGGGGCGGGCCGCCCCGGAACCGGCCGTGCTGTCGTTGCTCATACCGCGGCCTCCTGGGCGCTGCTGTGCTTGCGGGCGTAGGCGGTGGCGGCCTCGCGGACCCACGCGCCCTTCTCGTGCGCGGCCCGGCGGCGCTGGACGCGCTCGGCGTTCTTGGGTCCGGCGCCGGAGACGACCTGCTTGAACTCCACCCAGTCGGGCTCGCCGAAGTCGTGGTGGCCGCGCTCGTCGTTCCAGACCAGCTCGGGGTCGGGCAGGGTGACGCCGAGCTTCTGGGCCTGGGGGACGGTCATGTCCACGAACTTCTGGCGCAGGTCGTCGTTGGTGTCGCGCTTGATGCCCCAGGCCATGGACTGGCGGGTGTTGGGCGAGTCGGCGTCGGGCGGGCCGAACATCATCAGCGAAGGCCACCACCAGCGGTCGACGGCGTCCTGGACCATCGCCCGCTGCCCGGGGGTGCCCTCCATCATGCGCATGAGCAGTTCGTAGCCCTGGCGCTGGTGGAAGGACTCCTCCTTGCAGATGCGCACCATGGCGCGGGCGTAGGGGCCGAAGGAGCTGCGGCACAGCGGGACCTGGTTGCAGATGGCGGCGCCGTCCACGAGCCAGCCGATGACGCCCACGTCGGCGAAGGTCAGCGACGGGTAGTTGAAGATCGAGGAGTACTTCTGGCGGCCCTCGATGAGGCGCTCGGTCAGGTCGGCGCGGTCCACGCCCAGGGTCTCGGCGGCGGCGTACAGGTACAGCCCGTGCCCGGCCTCGTCCTGGACCTTGGCCAGCAGGATGGCCTTGCGCCGAAGGCTCGGCGCGGAGGCGATCCAGTCGCCCTCGGGCTGCATGCCGATGATCTCCGAGTGCGCGTGCTGGGAGACCTGGCGCACGAGCGTCCTGCGGTAGCCCTCGGGCATCCAGTCGCGCGGCTCGATGCGCTGGTCGGCGCCGATCCTGGCGTCGAACTCGGCCTGGAAGTCCGGGTCGGTGCCGGAAGGCGCCTCCCGGGCCGTCTGGGTACTCACTGGCTTCTACCCCCATTCATAACCGAACGTTCGGTCAGTAATTAGTATCCCCGGATTCCCCCGCCCGGGCAAGTCCGCCGGGCGGGGAAAGTACCAGCTCAGCTTCCGGTGAAGGTCGGCCTCTCCTTGGCCAGGAAGGCGCGCACCGCTCCGACGTGGTCGGCGGTCCGCCCCAGCTGGTTCTGGAGGTCGGCCTCCTCCTCCAGCAGCTCGGGCAGCTCGCGCCCGCCGGCGGCGGCCGAGCGCACCTCGTGCTTGGCCGCGACGAAGGCGCTGGTGGGACCGGCGGCCAGGCCCGTGGCCACCTCGCGGGCGCGCGCCTCCCAGGCGTCGTCGTCCACGACCTCGGTGACCAGGCCCAGCTCCAGGGCGCGCTCGGCGCCCACGACCGCGCCCAGCAGCATCAGCTCCATCGCCCGCGCCCGGCCCAGCGAGGTCACCAGGCGGGAGGCCAGCCCGGAGTCCGAGGCCAGGCCGATGCCGGTGAAGGCGGTGCCGAACTTGGCCCGGCGGGCCGCGATCCGCACGTCCCCGGCCAGGGCGAAGCCCAGCCCCGCGCCCACGCAGGCGCCGCCGATCCCGACCACGACCGGCACCTGGACGTCCTCCAGGGCCAGCACGATGCGGTTGTAGTGCTCGCGCACGGTGTCCAGCGCGTCCTGGGGGCGCTCCTCCAGGATCCGCGCGTGCTCGGCCAGGTCCTGGCCCACGCAGAAGGCCCGGTCCGAACCCAGCAGCAGCACCGCGCGGGCGGTGGTGGACTCCGCCGCCCGACGCAGCGCCGCCAGCAGCTCCTCCTTGACCCGCCGGGTCAGGGCGGGCGTGTTCAGCCGTACCGTGGCCAGCCCGTCGGCCTCGGTGAACTCCGCCGCCCCGGATGCCTGTCCGGCCGCCGTGTCCTCGCTCAACGCTCTACTCTCCCTCGTCCCAGGTGTGGAAGCCCTGACCGCTCTTGCGGCCCAGCTTTCCCTCGGCGACCATACGGCGCAGCAGCTCCGGAGGCGCGAACCGGTCCCCCAGTTCGGCGGCCAGGTACTCGGCGATGGCCAGGCGCACGTCCAGCCCCACCAGGTCGGTCAGGCGCAGCGGCCCCATGGGGTGGCGGTAGCCCAGCTCCATGGCGGTGTCGATGTCGGCGGGCGAGGCCACGCCCTCCTCGACCATGCGGATGGCCTCCAGGCCCAGCATGACGCCCAGGCGGCTGGTGGCGAACCCGGGCGCGTCGCGGACCACGACCTCGGTCTTGCCCAGGGCGGCGACCCAGGCGCGCGCCGAGGCCAGGACGGCCTCGTCGGTCTCGGGGGCCACGACCAGCTCCACGAGCTTGGAGGCGGGGACGGGGTTGAAGAAGTGGGTGCCCAGGAAGCGCGCGGGGCGCTTGAGGGCGGCGGCCAGCTCGGTGACCGACAGCGAGCTGGTGTTGGAGGCCAGGACGGTGTCCTCCCCCACGGCGGCCTCGGCGGCGGTGAGCACGGCGATCTTCAGCTCGGGCCGCTCCGGCACGGCCTCCACGACCAGCCCGGCGTCGGCCGGGATGTCGGCGGGGGTGGTGACCGTGTGCAGCCGGGCCAGGTAGGCGGCGGGTTCGGCGTCGATCCTGCCGCGCTGGCGGGCCTTGTCCAGCCCGGCCGCCACACGGGCGCGACCGGCCTCGGCCGCCTCGGCGGTGGCCTCGACCAGCACCACGTCGGCGCCGCCGGTGAGGAACTGCTGGACGATCCCGGCGCCCATGGTGCCGCCGCCGACGACGGCGACGGTGGCGGGAACGCCCTGCGCGGCGCTCCCCGGCTCGGTGGTGCTCAACGCTTCTTCCTCTCCAGGAAACGGGTCATGCGCTCGTGCTTGTCGGCGCTCTCGAACAGCACGGCCTGCGTCAGGTCGTCGGCGAGCGGGTGGGGCCCGTCGGCGTCCAGGACCATCTTGGTCATGCGCAGGGCCAGCGCGGAGGAGGCGGCCATGCGGTCGATCAGGGCGTGGGCGCGCCCGTGCAGCTCCTCGGAGGGCACGACCTCGGCGACCAGGCCGTGGCGCAGGGCGGCCTCGGCGTCCAGGCGGTAGCCGCCCAGCAGCACCTGCTTGGCCACCGAGGCGCCGACCAGCTCCCGCAGCCGCCAGCACGCGCCCGCACCGGCGATGATGCCCAGGCCCGGCTCGGGCTGGGCGAACACGGCGGCGGGGGGGGGGGTGCGG
>ANAW01000194.1:0-38142 GCA_000340945.1 Nocardiopsis synnemataformans DSM 44143
CGATGATGCCCAGGCCCGGCTCGGGCTGGGCGAACACGGCGGCGGGGGTGGCGATGCGGATGTCGCAGGCGTAGGACAGCTCGGCGCCGCCGCCCAGGGCGTAGCCGTCCACGGCCGCCACGGTGGGCGCCTGGAGGCGGTGCAGGCGCTCGAACAGGCGGCTGTTGATCCCGGCCAGCGCCTCCTCACGACCGCGTTCGCGCAGCTCGGAGATGTCGGCGCCGCCCGCGAACACGGTGCCGTGCCCGGTCAGGAGCAGGGGCCTGGGGTCGGCCTCGACGCGCTCGCACACCCGGTGCAGTTCGGCGATCATCGTCGCGTTGATGGCGTTGCGGGCCTCGGGGCGGTGGAGCCGGACCACCACGCGGTCCTCGCACCACTCCACGTCCAGGGTGGTGAAGTCCCCGGCGGCCCGGCGGCCGGCGCCGCCGCCATCGGTGTCGCGGTGCCGGGCGGCGTGCTGCCCGGTCGCGCCGTTCCCGCTCACGGGCGCTCCACCAGCAGTGCGACACCCTGGCCCACGCCCACGCACAGGGTGGCCAGGCCGCGGGCGGCTTCCTCGCGCTCCATGCGGTTGAGCAGGGTGACCAGGATGCGGGCGCCGGAGCTGCCCAGCGGGTGGCCCAGCGCGATGGCGCCGCCGTCGGCGTTGACGCGCTCCTCGTCCAGCTTGAGCTGGCGCATCACGGCCAGGGACTGGGCGGCGAAGGCCTCGTTGAGCTCCACGGCGCCGACCCCGTCCAGGTCCCACCCGGCGCGGCCGAGCACCTTGCGGGTGGCCGGAACCGGCCCCAGGCCCATGACCTGCGGGGCCACCCCGGCCGAGGCGGAGGCGACCACGCGAGCACGGGGGGTCAGGCCGTAGCGGCGCACGGCCTCGGCGCCGGCCAGCACCAGCGCGGAGGCACCGTCGGAGAGGGAGGAGGAGTTGCCCGCGGTGACGATGCCGCCCTCGCGGAAGACCGGGCGCAGCTTCGCCAGGCTCTCCATGCTGGAGCCGGGGCGCGGGCCCTCGTCGGCGGTGACCTCGCTGGTCTGGCCCTTGCGTCCGCGCACGGTGACCGGGACGGTCTCGGCGTCGAAGCGGCCCGCCTCGGCGGCGGCGAGCGCGCGCTCGTGGCTGCGCAGCGCGAAGGCGTCGCACTCCTCGCGGGTGAGCCCCTCCAGGAGCGCGACCTCCTCGGCGGTCTCGCCCATGGACAGGGTGTAGCGCAGGTCGTCGGGGCCCGCGTCGGCGGGCGCCTCGGCGTCGGCCGCGGCGAAGCGCGGGTTGGTGAAGCGCCAGCCCAGGGAGGTGTCGGCGACCTCGCCCGGCTTGGCCCAGGGCGTTCCGGGCTTGGCCATGACCCAGGGGGCGCGGGTCATGGACTCCACGCCGCCCGCGACCACCACGTCGGCCTCGCCCGCGCGGATGGCCTGCGCGGCGGAGGCGACGGCGGTCAGGCCGCTGGCGCACAGCCGGTTGACGGTGTAGCCGGGCACGCTCGGGTCGAGTCCGGCCAGCAGCGCCGCCATGCGCGCGACGTTGCGGTTGTCCTCGCCCGCCTGGTTGGCCGCGCCCAGGATCACCTCGTCCACGGCCTCGCCGGGCACGCCCGCGCGGCGGACCGCCTCGGCCACGGCCGCGGCGGCCAGGTCGTCGGGGCGCACCGCTGCCAGGGCGCCGCCGTAGCGGCCCTGCGGGGTTCGCACCCCGTCGACCAAGTAGACCTCGCTCACGTGCGGCCTCCCGTGGTGAAGACGGTGGTCGGGGCCACCGTCGCCTGTGAAATCATCGACACCTCTCCTTGACACCGCTGCCCGGAGACTGCGTTAATGCATTAGTAACCGAACGTTCGGTCAGTAAGCAAGTCGGTCCGATCCGCGACGGACCGCGCCGCCACGAGACCAGCGCACCCGCCCGCCCACCCCACCCAGGCGTCCGCGTCCTGGCGGGTCCCGCGCACAGTACACGGAGAGGCCCATGGCAAGCCACGACACCACCACGCTGTCGTCCGGAGCCACCGCCCGTCTGGGACAGGCGCCCGCGCCCGAGATCCTGGACCCGGCCGAGCGCATGAGTGTCGACGAGCTGCGCGCCCTGCAGCTCAAGCGCCTTCGGTGGACCCTGGAGCACGCCTACGCCAACGTGCCCCTGTACCGCCGCAAGTTCGACGAGGCCGGGGTGCGCCCCGAGGACCTGCGTGAACTGGCGGACCTGCGCCACTTCCCGCACACCACCAAGGCCGACCTGCGCGACAACTACCCCTTCGGGATGTTCGCCGTCTCCCAGGAGAGGGTCAGCCGCATCCACGCCTCCAGCGGGACCACCGGCCGCCCCACCGTCGTGGGCTACACCCGCGAGGACATCGACACCTGGGCCGAGGTGGTGGCCCGCTCCATCCGCGCCTCGGGCGGGCGCCCCGGGCACAAGGTGCACGTCTCCTACGGCTACGGGCTCTTCACCGGCGGACTGGGCGCCCACTACGGCGCCGAGAGGCTCGGCTGCACGGTCATCCCGGCCTCGGGCGGGCAGACGGCCAAGCAGGTCCAGCTCATCCAGGACTTCGAGCCCGACATCATCATGGTCACCCCCAGCTACATGCTGACACTGATGGACGAGTTCGAGCATCAGGGAATCGACCCGCGTACGACCTCTCTCAAGCTCGGGATCTTCGGCGCCGAGCCCTGGACCGAGAAGATGCGCACCGAGATCGAGGAGCGCTTCGACATCCACGCCGTGGACATCTACGGCCTGTCGGAGGTCATGGGGCCGGGCGTGGCCAACGAGTGCGTGGAGACCAAGGACGGCCTGCACGTGTGGGAGGACCACTTCTACCCCGAGGTGCTCGACCCCGTCACCCAGGACGTGCTGCCCGACGGCTCGAACGGCGAACTGGTCTTCACGTCGCTGACCAAACAGGCCATGCCGGTGATCCGCTACCGCACCCGCGACCTGACCACGCTGCGCCCGGGAACGGCCCGGCCCATGCGGCGCATGGACAAGGTGACCGGCCGCAGCGACGACATGATCATCCTGCGCGGCGTGAACGTCTTCCCGACCCAGATCGAGGAGATCGTGCTGGGCCTGGACGGGCTGGCCCCGCACTTCCAGCTGGTGCTGACCAAGGAGGGGCGCCTGGACCGCATGGCGGTGCGCATCGAGGCGGCCCCGGACTGCACCGCCGAGCGGCGCGTGGCCCTGAGCAGCCAGATCGTGGCGACGGTCAAGGACCGGGTCGGCGTGAGCGTGACCGTGGACGTGGTCGACCCCGAGCAGATCGAGCGCTCGGTGGGCAAGTTCCGCCGCATCGTCGACCAGCGGCCCAAGGGGTAGCGGGACGCGGGTGACGCACGGCCGCCGCGGGGCGGATGGGAGGACTCCGCGGCGGCCTTCGTCATGTGCGGGGCCGGGACCGACCACACGCGCCAGCGCGCCCGCCCGAGGAAACAGCTGTCGCCGACCGACTGGCTGCGGACCTGTGAGGAGGCCCCGGCCTTCCTGTGAACCGCTCCGGCGCGGAACTCGCCGGGGAGGTCCGGGGCGGCCGGGACCGAACCCGGCGGTCAGGCAGGCCGCTCCCGCACAAGCGCGCGGGCGCGAGAGTCCGCAGCACCTCAGGAGGCGTCGGCGCGCCCGTGCAGCAGGCAGAACTCGTTGCCCTCGGGGTCGGCCAGCACCGTCCACCCGGCGTCCTCGGGCTGTCCCACGTCCACCTTCACCGCGCCCAGCCCCAGCAGCCTCTCCAGCTCCTGCGCCACCGTCAGCCCGTCCGTGACCCGCAGGTCCAGGTGCAGGCGGTTCTTGACGCTCTTGCGCTCGGGCACGGCGAACACGTCGACCCCGAGCTGCGCCCCCTCGTGCGGAGCGAGGCTGAACCCGTCCTCGGCCTCCTCCACGATCGGCCAGTCCAGCACACGGCTCCAGAACGCGGCCACGGCCTCGGCGTCGACCGCGTCGATGGCGATCACACAGATACGGCTTCCCATGCCCGTACCCTACGGGCAGGCGCGGACATTCCGCCTGGACGCGGCTACTGCGCGCGGTCGTCCTCCAGGCGCGCGTCGCGCACCGTGTTGGCGACCAGCACCCGGTTCGGCGCATCCAGCTTGGCCATCACCCGGCCGACGACCGCCTTGACGTTGCTGAGGCTCATGAACAGGCCCTCGGCGATCTCGGTGTTGGACAGGCCCCGGCTGACGGCCAGGGCCACCTCGCGCTCGCGGTCGGAGAGCGCGGCCACGCGTTCGCGGGCCCGGTCGCGCGCCTCGTCGTCCCCGCCGCCGACGGCCAGGCCGATGAGTCGGCGGGGGGGCGGGGNNCGGCGAGGACGCCCTCGACGAGCTCGTCCGGGGGCGCGTCCTTGAGCAGGAAGCCGCTCGCGCCCGCGCGCAGGGCGCGCACCAGCGCCCGGTCGGAGTCCAGCGTGGTGAGCACGAGCACGGGCGGCGCTCCGGGGGCGCTCCGGATGCGCTCGGTCGCGGCGACCCCGTCGGTCCCGGGCATGCGCAGGTCCATGAGGACCACGTCGGGGGCGTGCTCGGCGACGACCCGCACCGCCTCGTCGCCGTCACCGGCCTCCGCGACCACCTCGACCGCTCCGCCTCCCAGGAGCAGGCGCAGGCCGCGCCGGACCATCGGATCGTCGTCGACGACCACCACGCGTACGGGTTCGCTCACGGCGTCCATGGTAGGCGCACCCTCAGTTCGAAGTGGTCCCCCGCCCGGCCCCAGAGCAGGGAGCCGCCGCAGATGGCGGCGCGTTCGGCCAGCCCCACGAGTCCGACGCCGGAGCCCGGATCCGGCTCCCCCGGTCCCGGCTCCGCCTCCCCCGCGTGCGCGGCGGCCGGGCGTCCGCGCACGGGGTTGCGGACCTCGATGAGGACCGCGTCGGCCCCGTCCGCGACGATGCGCACGCGCACCGGTCCGGGGGCGCCGTGCTTGCGGGCGTTGGTGAGGGCCTCCTGGACGATGCGGTAGGCGTGGCGGCCGGTGTTCGCGGGCGCCGGAAGGCGTCCGCTCACCTCGTCGTGCACCTCCAGCAGCATTCCGGCCCCGCGGTTCTCCTCCAGGAGCTGGCCGAGCCCGTCGAAGGTGGGCTGGGGCCGGTCCGCGTCCTCGTCCCGCCCCGAACGCAGGTCGGACAGGATGCCGCGCACCTCCGCGAGCGACTGGCGGGTGTTGGCGAGGATCTCCTCGGCGAGGGCGTCGCGGTCGGCGGCGCCCAGGTCGGGGCGGTGGGTGAGCGCGGAGGCGTTCAGCGAGATGAGCGTGAGCCGGTGCGCGAGGACGTCGTGCATCTCCCGGGCGATGCGGTCGCGCTCCTCCATCCTGGCGTTCTCCACGCGGAAGCGCTGCTCCCGCTCGGCGTCCAGCGCCCGCTCCCGCAGCACGCGGACCAGGTCGGCGCGGGCGCCCCGGTAGGCCGACGCCGCGGCCAGGGCGGCGACGGCCACGGCCACGAGCAGCAGCTCGACCCACAGGGGCCGGATCGGCTCCACGGGGGTCCAGGGGTTGTGCAGGCCCGCGGCCAGGGCCGCGGCGAGGACCCCGCACAGGGGCGCGGCCGTCCGCCACCGCCTTCCCGACGCCGCGCGGGCGGCCACGAGCGCGGCCAGGCCCACGGAGGCGGTGGACACGGCCGGTGCCGCGGCGACCAGCCACCGGCCCCAGCCGCGGGCCGCCCACCAGCGGCTTCCCGTGGTGAGCGCGGCCCCCAGCACGGCGTCGGCCGCCAGCAGGGGCCAGGGGACGGTGATCATGTTGCCGAGATAGGAGTCGACGGCCGCGAGGACGACGAACACCACGGTCGACCAGGGGAGGAGGTTGCCGAGAATCCGCACAAATCCACGGTATAGCCGCTGTTCACCGGGGTCTCCCGGAGCGGCTTCCCCAGCCCGGGACAGGTACCGGGGCCCGCCCGGAACGGTACCTCGGGCCACCCCGGCGAGACCTTCGGCCACCCCCCGCCGGTACCCGGGGCCGGGAGGCCCGGCACCTTCGGCCACCCCCGCCGGTACCCGGGTCCGCGCTCCCCCCGCCTCCGGTCGATCCCACCCGGGCCCGGGGCCGGGAGGCCCGGCACCGGGGACGCTGCCGCCCGCCGCACACCCCTGCCTAGCGTGGTCCGTGCTGCCCGGGAGCACGTCCCGGGCACCGTCCACGACGACAAGGAGTCGCATGTCAGCGGTGCTCTTGGTCGCGTCGATGATCGCGTTCGCGGGCGCGGTCACCATCGCGGCGGCCCGTTTCCTCTCACCCGGCGAGGCGAAGAAGGGGGCCTACGTCCTCCCCGGCGTCCTGTTCCTCGCCTACGCCGTCCTCTTCGGCCTGTGGATCGTGGTCCCGTGAGCCTGGTCGACATCCGCGGCGCCTCCATGGCCCACGGCCGCCACCGGGTCCTGCACGACGTCGACCTGAGGGTCGAACCCGGGCGGATCTACGGGCTCCTCGGCCCCAACGGCTCGGGCAAGACCACCCTGCTCAAGTCGGTCCTCGGCGCCAACGACCACACCGGCGCCATCGAGCGCGCGCCGGGCCTGCGCGTGGGCCGCCTGATCGAGTACCCGGCGTTCTACGGCGGCCTGACCCTGCGGGAGAACCTGGAACTGCACGCCCGCTACCTGCGCACCCGCCTGGACGAGGTCCCCGGCCTGCTGGCGGAGGTCGGCCTGGGCGAGCGGGCGGACCTGCGCTTCTCGCGCACGTCCCTGGGCATGAGGCAGCGGCTCGGCATCGCCCGGGCGCTCCTGGGCGAACCCGGGCTGGTGCTGCTGGACGAGCCCACCAACGGCCTCGACCCCATCGGCATCCGCGACATCAGGGAGCTGGTCCGGGCCGTCCAGCGCGAACGGGGCACGAGCATGATCGTCTCCAGCCACAACCTGACCGAGATCGCCTCCCTCGCCGACCACCTGCTGTTCATGAGGGCGGGCCGGATCGTCCGGCGCATGGACGCCCGCGAGGCCGGGGGCGATCTGGAGGAGCTGTACGCGACGGTCCTGGGGGAGGAGGCGTGAGGACGCTGCTGGCCAACGAACTCCGCAAGATCCGCCGGGAGCGCTTCGTCTGGGCCGTCCTCGTGCTCGACGTCGTCCCGTTCGCGATGGTGGTCGCCGACTACGCCGTGAACGGCGGGGACCCCCCCCCGGAGCGGTTCTACTTCNNNNTGTGCGCGACCGTCGCGGCCTGCTTCCACACCGAGTTCCGCAACGGCACCTACTTCGAGTGGCTCACCTGCGGCCGCTCCAAGCCCGCGCTGTGGGCCGCGAAGCTGGCCGTCGCGTGCGCGCTGGTGGTGGTGATGGCGGCGGTGAACCACGTGGGACTGGTGGTGTTCTTCCTGGTCGAGAACCCCGGCGCCGGAATCCTGCGGATGAGCGCCGCCTACTGGCTGCTGGTCGGCGTCTCACTCGCCTCCGTGGCGCTGCTGTGCGCCCTGCTGACGCTGGTGACCCGCAACGTCGTCATCGTGAACGTGTTCGGGATCGGCCTGACCGTGGCCACGCTGGTGTTCATGGCCGCCGACTTCTCGTACGTGGTCCCCACCTGCTTCGCCTACCGGCTCAGCCTGGGCGTGGTCGCGCCCGACGCGGCCTATCCCGACCCCGCTCATGCGCTCGCGGTCGGCTGGACGGTGACGGCGCTGTCCCTGCTGGTGCCGCTCGCGGCCAACCTGCTGGTCATCACCCGGCGCAGCTACCTGCACTGAGCGGGGCCTCCGGTGCACGCGGCGGTGTCCGCCCCCGGCCGGGCACCGCCGCCCGGCCGGGGCGTCTCCCAGGTCAGTGCGCCGCAGCGGCGTGCACGAGGACGTCGTAGCCGTCGGTGGTGCGCTCCAGGTCCGCGCCGAGCGAGCGCACCCACGCGTCGAGCCGCGCCTGGACCGCCGGGCCGTCGCGGTCGTCGTCCACGGTCAGCTCGACCTCCAGGAACACGCCCACGCCGCGCAGCTCGTCCACGCACACGGTGATCCCGCCCGCCCGGCCGACGCGTCGGGTCTTGACGATGCGCAGGGCCGGGACGTAGCCGAACTGGAGGAGGACCCGGTGCGTCTGCTCCCGGTCGGCGACAGCGGTCTCGTGCTCCACGTACTCCAGGGGGTTGGCGGCCGGGGTCTTGGCGGTGAGGACGTGCCCGCCGTCCTGGGTGCGCAGCCGGGCGAAGGTGCGTCCCGCCTTGGGCATACCGAACTCCCAGCCGGGAGGGGCGTAGGCCTGGTCGTCCTGCTCGGCGGGTTCGGAGAGGGCGACCCCGGCGGAGTCGAGGGCGGCCAGGAGCGCGGCGGGGTCGGCGACGCGGTACTTGGCCTCGATCTCACGCATGCGTGTGCTCCTGGGGAGGTCGGTGCGGGGGTTATCGAGGAGCTTACCTAGGGTGAGCACTCCCCCGCGGTGCCGTCCGCGTTCTCCTCCGCGCCGCTGCCCGGTCCTCCTCCGCGCCGGGCCGGTGGCTCCGCGCGGGAGGGCCTCCGCGCCGGTGCGCGCCTCCGAAGGCAACGGCGGAACGGACGGAGCCGCTTCTGATTCAGGGTTCCCTGAATCCATGATCCTGTGTACTCTGGGCGCATGTTCACCCTCGCCACCGACATCGACGCCCTGGCCCGTTTCGGCCGGGCCCTGGCCGACCCCATCCGCTGCCGGGCCCTGGTGGCCCTGCGCGAGAGCCCCGCCCACCCCGCCGACCTGGCCGAGAGGCTCGGCATCAGCCGCACCCGGCTGTCCAACCACCTGGCCTGCCTGCGCGACTGCGGCCTGGTCGTGGCCGTGCCCGTGGGGCGGCGGGTGCGCTACGAACTGGCCGACGCCCGCCTCGGGCACGCCCTGGACGACCTGCGCGAGGCCGTGCTGGCCGTGCAGACCGACGCCGCCTGCGTCGAGGCCGAGGAGAAGGGCTGCTGCTGATGGCCGCTCCGCGCACGACCGCGCTGGCCGAGGAGCGCCGCGCCGCGCTGACGCGGCGGGTGCGCCTGCTGGTGGCCGCGACCATCGCCTACAACCTCGTCGAGGCCGTCGTGGCCCTGACCGCGGGCAGCCTGGCCTCCTCCAGCGCCCTGATCGGCTTCGGGCTGGACTCGCTCATCGAGGTCTCCTCCGCCCTCGCGGTCGCCTGGCAGTTCTCCGCGCGCGACCCCGGCGTGCGCCAGTCCAGGGAGAGGCGGGCGCTGCGCGTCATCGCGGTGTCCTTCTTCGCCCTGGCCGCCTACGTCGGCGTCGAGGCCCTGCGCTCCCTGTTCAGCGGCGCCGAGGCCGCCCCCTCGGGCGTGGGGATCGTGCTGGCCGCGCTGTCGGTGGCGATCATGCCGTTCCTGTCGCTGGCCCAGCGCCGTGCGGGCCGGGAACTGGGTTCGGCCACGGCCGTGGCCGACTCCAAGCAGACGCTGCTGTGCACCTACCTGTCGGCCGCCCTGCTGGTGGGACTGGGCGTCAACGCCCTGTTCGGATGGGCCTGGGCCGACCCGCTGGTGGCGCTGCTCATCGCCGTCGTGGCCGTCAGGGAGGGGCGGGAGGCCTGGCGCGGGGACGCCTGCTGCGCTCCGGCCGGGATCGCCCTGACCGCGCCCGCCGCCGCCGAGGCCGACGCGTGCGGATGCGCCCCCGGTTGCTCCTGCTGCTCCTGAGACCGCCTCCGGCGTCGCGGCCCCGGCCCCCGGCCGGGGCCGCACCCGTCCGGTCCGGCGGGTGCGCCGAGGCGTGTCCCGGGCCGCCCGGAACGGGCCGGGGGGAGGAAAACCGTCGGAAACGACCAGGTCACCGGGGCGCGGCAAATCCCTGGTCGCGTCCGGCATGCGCGACCCCCTACCGGGCAGAGGGTAAAGACAGTCCCCTCGAACGGTGTGCCCCACCCCATGTACGGACCGGTGCCGCCGTCCGCGGACCGGGGACGACGCCGTGTGGTGCGCGGTGCGGCGCTCCACGCCCCCTGAAGGAGTACACCGAGTGGACGAGACAGCCAGCAGGGCGGGCTCGGGAGGACTGATCGAGGACTACCTGGCCCTGCGCCGCCACAAGTGGTGGCAGCGCAAGGCGCAGCGGCCCCAGGACGCCGTAATGGGCCGGGAGTGGACGATCGCCCCGGCGGACGAGGAGACCGAGGTCCCCGTGTCGTCGCTGGTGGTGGAGATGTCCGACCAGGAGGCGTGGTACTGGGGGTTCCGTGCTCCGGACAGCCTGCCGACGGACACGCGCTGGAGGGTGACCGTGCCCTACTCCCTGCCCGAGGGGCACCGGGGGCGGACCGCCGTGCGGGTGCTGCTCACCATGGGCAGCAGGGCCGAACTGGTGACGCCGCTGCACCCGGCGACCGCGCCGCTGGACGTTCCGGTGGAGCGGATCGTGACGGACACGGACGTGCCCGCCGAGGAGCTGCCGGGGATGTGGCTGAGCGTGGCGCTGCTGGGCGGAGCGGACGCGCAGGGGTTCCGCGCGCTCTCCTGAGCCGCGCCGCCGGGCCGGGGGACCCGGCGGCGCGGCCGGTCAGCCCTTCAGGTCCGTATGGCCGTCGGCGTCCACCCGCGTCTTCTGGGCGGTCCAGGCGCGGGCCTGCTCGCTGATCGTGCAGCCCAGCCCGGGCCGGGCCGGAACGAGCATGCGCCCGCCCGCGGTCTCCAGCCGCTCCTCGAACAGGGGCTGGAGCCAGTCGAAGTGCTCCACCCAGGGGTCCAGCTCGTAGGCCGCGGCCAGGTGCAGGTGGATCTCCATGGCGAAGTGCGGCGCCATCCGCACCCCGGCCCTGCGCCCCTGGGCCATGACGTCCAGGAACGGGGTGATGCCCCCGACCCGGGGCGCGTCCGGCTGCATGAAGCCCACGGCGCCGGCCTGGATCAGCGCCTCGTGCTCCGCGGGGCTGGTCAGCATCTCGCCGGTGGCGATGGGCGTGGCCAGCTCACGCGCCAGGTCCGCGTGGCCCCGGACGTCGTAGGCGTCCAGCGGCTCCTCGATCCAGACCAGGTCGAACCGGTCCAGGACGCGCCCCATGCGCGCGGCCGAGCCCCGGTTCCACTGCTGGTTGGCGTCGACCATCAGCGGGAAGTCGCCCAGCTCCTCGCGCACGGCCTCCACGCGGGCCAGGTCGACCCGGTGGTCGGGGTGGCCGACCTTGATCTTGATGCCGCCGATGCCCGCGGCGCGGGCGGCCCGGGTGTTGTCCAACACCTCCTCCAGCGGCGCGGACAGGAATCCTCCGGAGGTGTTGTAGCAGTCGACCGCGTCGCGGTGCGCGCCCAGGAGCTTGGCCAGCGGCAGCCCGGCCCGCTTGGCCTTGAGGTCCCACAGGGCGATGTCCATCGCGGCGATGGCCTGGGTGGCCAGCCCGCTGCGCCCCACCGAGGCCCCCGCCCACACCAGGCGGGTCCACAGGCGCTGGATGTCGCTGGGGTCCGCACCGATCAGCTCGGGGGCCACCTCGCGGGCGTGGGCGTACTGGCCGGGTCCCCCGGCGCGCTTGGAGTAGGTGAAGCCGACGCCTTCGAGCCCCTGCTCGGTGGTGATCTCGGCGAAGAGCATCGACACCGAGGTCAGCGGCTTCTGGCGCCCGGTGAGCACCTTGGCGTCGCTGATGGGGGTGGACAGGGGCAGGTCGACGCGGGACAGCGTCACCGAGGCGATGGCGTCGGTGGCGGTGCTCCGTGCGGCGCCGGGGCGGGCGCCGCCCCGCGGCTCGACGGGTGTGTTCATGGGGTCTCCGGGGATGGTGGGGCGGGGAGGGTTCAGCGCACCATCGCGGGGCGCTTGGGGTCGAAGGTCCAGTCGGGGACCAGGTGGCGCATGGCCGCCGCGTCGTCACGGGCGCCCAGGCCGTGCTCCAGGTACAGCTCGTGCGCTGCGGCCAGGGCGTCACGGTCCAGCTCCACGCCCAGGCCCGGGGCGGTGGGCACGGTGATGGCGCCGTCCTCGATCCGGAAGGGCCTGCGGGTCAGGGCCTGGCCGTCCTGCCAGATCCAGTGGGTGTCCAGCGCGGTGATGTCGCCGGGCGCCGCGGCTCCCACGTGGGTGAACATCGCCAGGGAGATGTCGAAGTGGTTGTTGGAGTGCGAACCCCAGGTCAGACCGAAGTCGTCGCACAGCTGGGCCACCCGCACCGAACCGCGCATGGTCCAGAAGTGCGGGTCGGCCAGCGGGATGTCCACCGCGTTGACGCGGATGCTGTGCGCCATCTGGCGCCAGTCGGTGGCGATCATGTTGGTGGCGGTGCGCAGACCGGTCGCCCGCCGGAACTCCGCCATGACCTCGCGCCCGGAGTAGCCGCCCTCGGCCCCGCAGGGATCCTCGGCGTAGGCCAGGACGCCGTGCAGGTCGGAGCAGAGCGCGGTCGCCTCGGCCAGCGACCAGGCGCCGTTGGGGTCGATGGTGACGCGGGCGTCGGGGAAGCGCGCGGCCAGGGCGCGGACCGCGGCGGCCTCCTCCTCGCCCGCCAGCACCCCGCCCTTGAGCTTGAAGTCGCGGAAGCCGTAGCGGCTCCGGGCCGCCTCGGCCAGGGCGACGACGGCCTCGGGGGTGAGCGCGGGCTCGCCGCGCAGGCGCTCCCAGTCGTCGGCGGGGTCCTTGGCCACCGGGTAGGGCAGCGGTGTGCGGTCGCGGTCCCCGACGTAGAACAGGTAGCCCAGCATGGGCACCCGCTCGCGACGGCGGCCCTCGCCGAGCAGGTCGCAGACCGGCACGCCCAGGTGCTGGCCCAGCAGGTCGAGCAGGGCCGACTCCAGTGCGGTGACCGCGTGCACGGTGGTGCGCAGGTCGAAGGTCTGCTCGCCCCGCCCGCCCCGGTCGCGGTCGGCGAAGGCGTCCTGGACGCGGCGCAGGAGGGTGTTGAGCTGGGCGACGGGGCGTCCGACGAGCAGTTCGGCGGCGTCGGCGATGGTGGCGCGGATGGGCTCGCCGCCGGGGACCTCACCGAGGCCGGTGCGCCCCTCGCTGTCGGTGAGGACGGCGATGTTGCGGGTGAAGAAGGGGCCGTGGGCGCCGCTGAGGTTGAGCAGCATGCTGTCGCGTCCGGCCACCGGCACCACGTCGACGGAGGCGATGGTGGGCGTGCTCATGCGTGGTCTCCTCCGGGCACGACGGTGCCCTCGACTCGTCGGTTCAGCCGCCAGGGGTTGTCCCGGCGCAGCGGGGGCGGCAGCAGGGCGTCGGGCATGTCCTGGTAGCTGACCGGCCGCAGGAACCGGTGCAGGGCCAGGCTGCCCACCGAGGTGCCCCGGGCGTCGGAGGTGGCGGGGAAGGGGCCGCCGTGGACCATCGCGTGGGTCACCTCCACGCCCGTGGGCCAGCCCCCGAACAGGACGCGGCCCGCGCGGCGCTCCAGCACCGGCAGCAGGGCGCGCGCCGCCGCCAGGTCGACGGGGTCGCCGGTGTCGGCGTGCAGGGTGGCGGTGAGCTGCCCCTCCAGCCCCTCCAGCGCGGCGGGCAGGGCGGCGGCGTCGGGATAGCGCACCACCGTGCCCGCGGCGCCGAAGACCTCCTCGCTCAGCCGCGGGTCGGCCGTGATGTCGGCCAGGGACACCTCGGCCAGGGCGGGGGCGGGTGCGTTGGGCCCCTCCCCCTCGCCGCCCCTGGCCCGCAGCGCGACCTCGGGGCGCGCCTCCAGGGCCTCCACCCCGTCGCGGAAGGCGCGGGCGATGGGCGCGGTGAGCATCGTCTGCCCCGTGGCGTCGGCCACCAGGCGCGCGGCGGCCTCCACGAACCGGTCCCCGTCCGGAGTGGAGGGGACGAACACCAGCCCGGGGTTGGTGCAGAACTGCCCCGCCCCCAGGGTGAGCGAGGCGACGTAGGCCCCGGCCAGGTCCTGCGCGCCCTGTCCCGCGAGCGCGCCGGGCAGCACGAACACGGGGTTGACCGAGGACATCTCGGCGAAGACCGGGATCGGCTCGGGGCGCTCGGCCGCGACGCGCATCAGGGCCAACCCTCCGCCCCGCGACCCGGTGAAGGCCACGGCCTTGACGCGCGGGTCGGCGACCAGCTCCTGTCCGATGCCGTTGCCCTCCCCGAACAGCAGGGAGAACACGCCGCCGGGCAGGCCGCTCTCGCGCACCGCGTCGGCCACGGCGCGCCCCACCAGCGCGGCGGTCCCGGGGTGGGCGTTGTGGCCCTTGACGACCACCGGGCACCCGGCCGCCAGGGCCGCCGCCGTGTCACCTCCGGCGGTGGAGAAGGCCAGGGGGAAGTTGCTCGCGCCGAAGACCACCACGGGCCCGATAGGGATGTGCGCCAGGCGCAGGTCGGCACGGGGCTGGGGGGCGCGGTCGGGCAGCGCCGGGTCGATGCGGGCCCCGAGGGCGTCGCCCTGGGCCACGACGTCGGCGAACATGCGCAGCTGGCCGGTGGTGCGGGCCCGCTCCCCCGCCAGGCGCTGGCGCGGCAGGCCGCTCTCGCGCACCGCCCGGTCCACGAGCGCGTCGCCCAGGGCCTCGATGTTGTCGGCGACGCGGCGCAGGAAGGCGGCGCGCTCGGCGGGCGACTGGCCGCGGAAGGCGTCCAGGGCCTCCTCGGCGGCGCGGGTGGCCTCCTGGATCTGGCGGGAGTCCACCAGGCCCACGGGCGCGCCGAACTCCTCCCCCGTGGCGGGGTCGGTCGCGCGCAGGGTCCCGGCCGCGCCCTCGACGGGCGCACAGGCCACCAGCGGCCCGAGGACGTCCGTGCCTGTGTCCGTGCCCGTCTCTGTGCCAGTGTCCGTGCCCGTGTTCGCAAGGTCCGGGGTGTGCTCGGCCATGTCAGGCGACCTTTCCGACCAGAACGGACAGCTCGTCGCGCTCGGCCTGGTTGAGTGCGGTCAGGGGCGGCCGGACGGGTCCGCCGTGGCGCCCCACGGCGTCGAGCCCGGCCTTGACGATGGAGACCGCGTAGCCGCGCATGCGGTCGCGGATGTCCAGGTAGGGGATGACGAAGTCGTTGAGCTTGCGGTACACCGACGCGCGGTCGCGGGCCTGCACGTCCGCGAAGAAGCCCAGGGCGAACTCGGGCGCGAAGTTGTACATCGCCGAGGAGTAGGTGCTCACCCCCAGTTCCAGCAGGGGCAGGGCGAAGGTCTCGGCGGTGGGCAGGCCGCCGATGTAGACCAGCCGCTCACCGACCCTGGCGTAGACGCGGGTCATCGCCTCGATGTCGCCGACGCCGTCCTTGAAGCCGATGAGGTTGGGGTTGCGCTCGGCCAGCTCGGCCACGGAGCGGTCGTCGAGCACGGCGTTGGCCCGGCTGTAGACGATCACCCCCAGGTCGGTGGCCCGGCAGACCGCGCTGACGTGCTCGACCAGGCCGGGCTGCCCGGCCTCGGTGAGGTAGGGCGGCATGAGCAGGACCCCGTCCGCGCCCGCCTCCTGTGCGGCGCGGGCCTGGAGGGCGGCCGCCGCGGTGCCGCCGGTGGCCGGGGCGAGCACCGGGACCCGGCCCCCGACCTCGTCGACCGCCGTGCGCACCACGCGGTCGATCTCGGCCGGGGTGAGGGAGAAGCCCTCGCCGGTGCCCCCGGCGGCGAACAGCCCGGCCACGTCGTGGCCGGCCTGCCAGGCCAGGTGCTCCCGGTAGCGCCCCTCGTCGAAGGCCAGATCGCCGTCGAAGTGGGTCACGGGGAAGGACAGGAGCCCGGACCTGAGCCGCCCGGCCAGGTCGTCTGGGTGCATCGCGTTCACGTGTCGTCCTCGGTTCTGCGGCTCGGGCCCCGGGGGTGGTGGGCCCGCACGGTGTTGCCGCTACCGTACGGAGCGTCGTTCGATGCTGTCCAAGATTCCTTGGGCATCAACTGATACCCATCGGGTATCAGGAGCTCCCGCCGTCGGCGGCGGGCCACGCCTGGAGCACCCGCGACACGACGGGGTTGGGCGAGTCGTGGAGCCAGATGAGGTGGAGTTCGACGGGGTTCTCGGGCAGGCCCTCCAGCTCGCGGTAGGCCACCCCCGCCACGCCCAGGCCGGTCGCCGAGGCGGGCACGAAGGCGATCCCGCGCCCGGCGGCGACGAGCCAGACCATGGTCATGACCTGGCTGACCGTGTGCACCACGTTCTGGTGGGCGATGGGTAGCAGCCCGACCACGAGGTCGTAGAAGTAGCGGGCCTTGATCGGGGAGTGCATGATCAGCGGCACGTCGACCAGGTCGTCGGCGGACAGGGTGCCCTCGCGTCGCGCCAGCGGATGGCCCTCGGGCACCGCGACCAGCAGCCGCTCGCGGAGCTGGACCCGCGACCCGAACAGGTCGGTGTCCAGGGGCGGCCGGGCCAGGCCCATGTCGATCTCGCCCGACAGCAGGGCAGCGGCCTGCTCCTTGGTGACCATCTCGAACAGGTCGATGGTGATCTCCGGGAGCTGCCTCTCCAGGGAGTTGACCATCTCCCCCAGCAGGCCGTAGGAGGAGACCGCGGTGAACCCCACCCTGAGGGTGCCCCGCGAACCCTCGGAGATGCGCCGCGCCAGGTCGGGGGCACTCTCGGCCAGGGACAGCAGGCGCCGGGCCTCGATGAGGAAGGCCTCCCCCGCCGCGGTCAGGACCACGTGGCGCCGGTCGCGCTCCAGCAGGCGGACGCCGACGGCGCGTTCGAGCTTCTGGATCTGGCGGCTGAGCGGGGGCTGGGTCATGGACAGCCGCTCCGCGGCCCGTCCGAAGTGGAGTTCCTCGGCGACGGCGACGAAACCGCGCAACTGGTCGAAGGAGAACATGATGCACGGAAGGTATCAGCTTATGCCGTATTCGACTTGGACATGCATGACCGCGTGTTCCTATGCTGCCACTCACCGAAGTACGTGACCGCGTTCACACAGCACCCTCCGACGTGTGCGAACGGCGGCCACAAGAAAGGCGAGGAACCATGACCCACATGCCGCACAGGAGTCGCGCCCGCCGGGGCACGGCCTCGGTCCTCGCAGCGGGGCTCACCGTGTCGCTCGCGGCCTGCGGCGGGAACCTGTCCGGCGGGGGCTCCGCGGAAGGCGAATTCCCCCAGGGGCCGATCACCATGATGGTCGGGCAGGCCCCGGGAGGCAGCACCGACCTCATCGCCCGCGCGCTGGCCGAGGGCGTGCAGGACGGACTCGGCGTCGCGGTCCCCGTGGTCAACACCCCCGGCGCCAACGGCGCCCTGGCCGCCAACGAGCTCTCCTCCGCCGACCCCGACGGCCAGAACCTGCTCGTCATCAACGCCTCCCTCACCGCGATCACCCCCCTGGCGGTCTCGGAGGACGAAGTGGTCGACATCGCCGACTACGAGGTCGTCACCGGCGTCTCGCGCGACGACTACGTGCTCGTCACCGCGGCCTCCTCCGACTACGACAGCCTCCAGGACCTCGTCGACTCCGGCGACGAGGTCGAGTACGGCACCACCGGGGTGGGGACCGGCAGCCAGCTGTCCCAGGCCCTGCTGTTCGAGCAGGCCGGGATCTCGGGCACGGCCGTCCCCTTCGACGGCGGCTCCCCCACCCTGACCGCCGTCCTGGGCGAACAGGTGGACGTGGCCTCGGTCCAGCTCGGCGAGGCGATCGCGCAGATCGAGGCCGGTGAGATCACCCCCCTGGCCACGTTCGCCGAGGAGCGCAACCAGTACCTGTCCGACGTGCCCAGCGCGGTCGAGGAGGGCTACGACGTGCGGGTCTCGCAGTACCGGGCCGTGGTGGCCCCTCCGGGCACGCCCGCGGAGGTCGTGGAGCGGCTGCGCACGGCGCTCACCGACGTCTTCGCCAGCGACGCCTACCAGGAGTTCAACGAGAACAACCTGCTCACCCCGCACGAGCTGGAGCCCGCCGAGCTGACCGAGGAGTGGTCCTCCTTCGCGCAGGAGTACGCCTCCCTGGTGGAGGAGTACGGCATCGACATGGGCGAGGGCCAGTGAGCGCGCCCCGCGCGCGGCGGGCGGGAGGACCCGAGTCCGCCGCCGGGGAGCCCGCGGCGAGGGAGCCCACCGAGCGGGAAGGTACCGAGCGGGAAGGCACAGCGCGGGAAGGTATCGAGCGGGANNNNTCAGGCAGGTGCTGCGGAGGATGCCGGGGCGGCGAAGGACGCTGCCGTGGCGGGGAACACCTCCCGAGAGACCGGGGAGGAAGGAACCGCCGCTTCCGCGGGCCCGGAACCCGGCGCGGGGCAGGTCGATCCGGAGGCTGCTGGCTTCGAGGAGGACGACGAGCCTCCGAAGCCCCTGGGCCCCTGGGCCAACACCGCGGTGGCCCTGACCGTCATCGCCCTGGGCGCGGCCGGGGCCGCCGGGTCCTGGGCGCTCGGTCCGGGCACCCCCGCCGACCCCGGCTCGGGCACCTGGCCCCTGCTCGTCAGCGTGGCGATCGCCGCGCTGGGCGTGGTCCTGCTGGGGCTGGCCCGCCGGACCGCCGACACCGAGGTCTTCTCCGCCTCCTCCTGGAAGGTCCTGGCCGGGATCGCCACCATGGTCGGCTTCGTCGCCGTGGTCGGCGTGATCGGCTTCGAGATCCCCTCCGCGCTCCTGGCCTTCGTGTGGCTGCGCTTCCTCGGAGGCGAGTCGTGGCGCCTGTCCGCCATCGCCTCGGTCCTCATCGTGGTCGCCTTCTACGCGGTCTTCGTCGGCCTGCTGGCCGTGCCGATCCCCCACCTCTTCTAGGACATCATGTTGGATTCCCTGGCACCCATGATCAACGGGTTCGGCGTCGTCCTCGAACCGGTCAACCTGCTCTACTGCCTGATCGGCGTCGTGGTCGGCATGCTGGTCGGGGTCCTGCCCGGGCTGGGCCCCGCGGCCACGATCGCGATCCTGCTGCCCCTGACCTTCGGCCTCGAACCGGTGACCGCGATCATCATGCTCGCGGGCATCTTCTACGGCGCCCAGTACGGGGGGACGATCACCTCGGTCCTGCTGCGGCTGCCCGGCGAGGCGTCCTCGGTGGTGACGGTCTTCGACGGCCACATGCTGGCCCGCCAGGGCCGGGCCGGGACGGCGCTGGGCATCGCGGCCGTGGGCTCGTTCGTGGGCGGGACGGTGTCGATCGTGGCCCTGTCCCTGGTCGCGCCCCTGGTGGCGAGCTTCGCCCTGGACTTCGGGCCGCCCGAGTACACCGCGCTGGCGCTGCTGGGCATCCTGCTGGTGTCCACGGTGGGCAACGGAAGCCGGATCAAGGCGATCATCGCCGCCTGCGTGGGCCTGCTGCTGGCCACGGTCGGGCTGGACACCTTCACCGGCGCCGAACGCTTCACCTTCGACTCCCTGGTGCTGTCGGACGGGATCGACTTCGTGCCGATCGCGATGGGCCTGTTCGGCATCGGGGAGATCCTGCACAGCCTGGAGGAGCGGCACAAGGCACCGGCCAAGCCCCTCAGGGTCGCCAACACCTGGCCCTCCCGCAAGGACCTGCGCCAGTCGTCGGGGGCGATCGGGCGGGGGTCGCTCATCGGCTTCGCACTGGGCATCCTGCCCGGTGGAGGGGCCACCCTGTCCTCCCTGGCGGCCTACGCGATGGAGAAGCGGCGCTCCCGCAACCCCGAGCGCTTCGGCAAGGGCGCGGTGGAGGGTGTGGCCGCGCCGGAGACGGCCAACAACGCCGCCGCCACCTCCTCGTTCATCCCGCTGCTGACGCTGGGGATCCCGGCGAACGCGACGATGGCGATCATCTTCGGCGCGCTGCTCATCCAGGGGGTGCCGCCGGGGCCGGAGCTGGTGACCCAGGAGCCGGAGCTGTTCTGGGGCGTCATCAACTCGATGTACGTCGGCAACATCCTGCTGCTGATCATGAGCATTCCGCTGGTGGGGCTGTTCGTGCGGATCCTGCGGGTGCGCCCGACGATCCTGGCGCCCATCACGGTGCTGATCACGCTGGTGGGCGTGTACACCGTGCGCAACAGCGTCTTCGACATCGTGCTGGTGGTCGTCTTCGGGCTGCTGGGTTACCTGATGAAGAAGTTCGGCTTCGACCCGGGGCCGCTGGTGCTGGCGTTCGTCCTGGGTTCGCTGCTGGAGAGTTCGCTGCGGCGGTCGCTGCTGCTCTTCGACGGCGATCCCACGGGATTCCTGACCCGGCCGATCTCGGGAACGCTGCTGCTGCTGTTGGCGGTGGTGATCATGGTGCCGCTGGCGCGTGCTCTGTGGCGAAGGCTCAGGGGCAGTGGCAGCGGTAGGGGCGACGGCAGGGGTAGGGACGGCGACAGCGGTAGGGACGGCGGCAGCGGTAGGGCCGAGGAACCCGCCGGAAAGATGGACGCCTGACCGGTCACCGGTTCTCTTCACGCAGCGCTCCGGCCCCGGGCGATCGCCCGGGGCCCTTCCCGTGTTTCCCACGTTTTCCACAGGTGGTGGTTGGGGGTGTTCCGGGGCGGGGTGGGGATGGTTTCCTGGAAATAGGGGGGATCCCACCCACGCGCATTTTGGCATGCTCTTAAACACCCGGCGCCCCAACGGCAATGATGAATTGAGGGGTAGGGAGGGGCCGCCCTCAGGCCTCTCCCCTACGCCATTCCTACTGGGGGTTGTTGGCGGCGGCGAAAGCGCACCCGCTGCCGCGAAAGGGCGCGGGAGTGCGAGGAAACGGTGGGCGTTCGGTGGAGGGTTGGGCTTCCGACGAAAAGCGGCACCAAAGGCGGGAGGGACTGGCGGAGGGCGGTCAACGCCCGGGGTTCGGGGATGGCTCGGCTCTGCCGCGTCGGCACCAACGGCAGGCGGGCCCTCCAGCCTCGGACAACGCCCCTGACCCCTGCGGCCGGGGCGGGCGACGATGGCACCAGACAGCAGGCAGCAGACACCAACGGCGATTGGCCATTCTGGCCGCGCATTTTCGGACACCTTTTAGGCCGTCTCAATTGCGGTCCGCCAATGAAGGGGAAAGTCTCGAAAGGAAAGTCGAAAAGGCGGCGGATTCGAGTCTGTGAATGTTGGCATAATGGCGAACCCTGCCTTATAATAAGAGGTATGGAGATGATGCTTGCAGCGCCCGACGCGGCCCCCGGGGAATGCTCCCCGGCCGTGGCCGCGCTGGCCGGTGCGCGCGAGATCATCGAAGAGGCCCTGAGTGCGGAACTGCCGCCGGGGGCGGATGAGGCCGCCGCTGAGGAAGTCGCCGCGCTGTGGGCGCAGCTGGACCAGTTGCGTTATCGGGCGCTGGCGCGGATGGCGCGTTTGTACGCGCGGGGTGAGGTGGCCCGCTACAGCGGCTACTCCACTCTGGACAAGTGGATCACCCACCAGTGCAAGGTGCCCACCGGTCAGGCCAAGGATCTGACCCGTCTGGCCCAGCACGTGCACGAGGAGACGCTGCCCGCCACGGTTCAGGCTGTGAAGGGGGGCGCGGTGGTGCTGGGTGAGGCGGTCGCGATCGCCAAGGCCACCGACAAAGCCGTCCAGATCCGCGACACCCAGCATTTCCCCGACGAGGCGGAGTACCGGCAGGGGTTCGAGTCGGCGTTGGTGGCCGCGAAGACAGAGCGGCCTGCGTTGTCGGTCAACCAGCTCCAGTCGGTGGCCCGCCAGGTCGCTCACCGTTTGGACCCGCACCGCCTGGACCGCGACCACGAGGCCGCCCACGCCGGGCGTGGCCTGGTCGTCCATGACACCTTCCAGGGCAGCTACCAGCTCCAGGCCTGGGGCGGCAGCGGGGACGCGCTGATCGTGCGCGCGGCCATCGACACCTTCACCACCCCGCCCGGGCAGGAGGACACCCGGTCTCGGTCTCAGCGTGAGCACGACGCGCTCATCGCGGCGCTGCGTTTTGCCACCACCCACACCGGGTGCGCCAACGCCCCCGCCCCGCTGGCACAGATCCGCATCCTCGTGCCGGTGGAGACCTACCTGGACGCCGAGGGCCAGGAAGCTCCGGCCCTGGACGAGCGCGGCCGGGTGATCCCGGTCGGGGTGGTGCACGAACTCGCTGGTGACGCTGAGGTGGTGCGGATGCTCACCGCCCCGCCCACGGGGCGGGTGCTGGACGTGGGGCCCGGTCGCCGGTTGGCCTCAGCACGACAGCGGGCAGCGGCCTTTCACGGGCACGCCACGTGCGCGCACCCGGGTGGGTGTGAGGTGCCGGTGGCCTGGTGTCAGGCCGACCACGTGCAGTCGTTCTCCCGGGGTGGGCGCACAGTAGTGGCGAACCTGCAACCGTTGTGCGGCCCGCACAATCGGGCCAAGTACCAACGCGAAACACGAGAACACCGCCACTGGGCCCGCCACGGCCACCCGCGCAGCCCGGGACGGGGACACCCGCCCGAACCCCACCCACCACCCCGGGGGTAACACCCCGGCCCCGGAACCGGACCCGGCCCTGGCTCCCGGTTCGCATCCTCGCGCTCTGGTTGCCCGGTGTGCGTTCCCAGGCACCGACCCCGCAGCACGGGAGCCACCCCCTGCCCGCCACCACGGCCACGCGCTGTCCCGGCGCGCCCGCACCCCACTGCGGCCCGCCCCCACACGGCGACCGCCATCGCCACCGTCGCCCACCCCCGCCACCGGGGCCGGTACCGCTGCCCGAGGTGAGAGGGCCGCTCGCTTGTGGTGCCGACGCTGCCTCGGTCACCACCCGTGGTCAGGGCGTTGAACGGAGTCCCCAGACACCCGCTGCCTTCGCTGCCACCGCAGCAGAGGCCGACCACCTCCCGACCCCGGGCGTTGATCGCCATCCGGACCACTTCGCGGCAGCAGCCGACGCAGGAGCGAGCGACCACGCGCGGACAGCAAGCGTTGAACGTCTGCCTCGCATGTCCCCCATGTCCCCCTGTCCCGCCTGCCACCGCCACTGACACAGCGACCGTGGAGACCAGCCCAGTCCGCTCCCCTGAACAGGTGCGGCGGAGAGCCCCGGAGAACTCCCCGCCGCACCTTCGCGAACCCCGACTCTCCCCCCCGGCCGGGGCCCGCTCCCGCTCCCGCTCCCGCTCCCGCTCCCGCTCCCGCTCCCGCTATCGCTATCGCTACTGCTACCGCCTACGTCACATCAGGTACAGGAACACCGTCAGCACCAGACCGGCGATGGCGATCACCCACGTGTAGGGCAGCGTCGAGAGCATCGACCTCTCCGGGCGCACCCCCGCGTACTGCGCGCTCCACACCGTCTGCGTGCTGGTGGGGTCCGACACCCCCAGCACCTGGCCGTAGGAGGCCATCAGTCCCAGCACCGCCGGAGCCGGGTAGATGCCGCCGGAGATGAGCACCCCGGCCACACCCGCGCCCAGGCCGAAGATGTTCATCGGCCCCCGGTACAGGGCCAGCGGCACCAGCACGGCGAAGACCAGCACGAACAGCCACGGGTTGCTCGGACTGATCGCGGTCACCACCGGGGTGAGCGCCGAGACGGCCCCGGGCAGGTTCACCGCCGCCAGCAGCATGCCGATCGCGATGAACAGCACGATGGGCGGAGCGGCCACGTCGAAGGCCTGGTAGAGCGTGCGCAGCGCGGTGGAGGACATCTCCCGCCAGGGCACGGCCGTCAGCAGCGCGAAGACCACACCGGCCAGCAGCGAGGGCACGATGGGCACGTGCAGCCCCAGCGCCAGCACGATCGGCACCAGCGGTGTGACCAGCGCGTACCAGGGCGCGTCCCCGCGCCGCCTGCGCCGCTCGGCGGCCCGCTGGCGTCGGCTCGGCGGCGTTGTCCCGGCGCCCCCGGAACCGGTTCCCCCGGCTCCGGCCCCGGCCGGGACCCGCACCGCCCAGGTGTGCCGGGCGCCCTTGCGGCGCATCTCGATGAGGATGTAGGCCAGCCCGCCCGCCAGCGCGATCGGGAACAGGCGCAGCTGGAAGTGCTGGACGGTGGAGACCGGAACCCCGATGGCGTCGGACAGGAACTGCCAGTTGATCAGCTCCAGGGGCAGCCCGGCGGCGATGCCCACCAGCACGGTTCCGGCCGCGACGGTGGGGGTGACCCCGACCGCGATCATCGCGGGGATGCCCACCACGCCGGCGAGCATGGCCGCGGGAGCCGACCCGGTGATGCTGCCGCACAGGATCGCGACGACGAAGACGCCGACGGCGACCAGCGAGGGGCGCTCACCGCCGAACTCCACGATCTTGCGCACGAGGGTGGAGGCGATCCCCGCCTCGGACATCAGCGTGCCCAGCCAGCTGCCCAGGAGGATGGCGATCATGGTCGCGGCCAGGCGCGGGGCGCCCTCCTGGATGACCGTCCCGGTGATGCTGCCCTCCTCGCCCATGAGCGGGGCGCCCGCGATGAGCGCGATCGCGACGGAGAGCAGGACGAGGGCGAAGGCGGTGGGCAGGCGGCGCGTCAGCATCAGGCCGACGCCCACCGCCATGGCGAGGAGGATTGCGAAGGCGGTCACGGGCGTTCTCCGGGGGAGGTTCGCGGGGCGGGCCGGTCGTGGCCCGCGCCCCGGTGGGCAAGGGTGGCGGCGATGGCCGCGGTGAGCGCGATCGGGCTGCGGCGCAGCCCCGCGCGGCGGCGGGCGTAGGCGTGCGCGGCGATCTCGTCGGCGCCGACCACGTGGCCGCGCAGGCGCAGCGGTCCCAGGCGCACCAGGACGTGGTCGAGTTCGCGCCGCAGCGCGCGGCCCCGACCGGCGTGCAGCATCCGGTGGGCGTGCTCGTGGGCCAGGGCGGTCTCGCGCAGGACCGCGCGGGTGAGGTCGCCGCCCCACCCGGCGTCGCGGGCCACGCGGTGGGCGTGGTCGAGGGCGTCGGTGTAGACGACCACCCGGTCCCCGGAGGCGCGGTGCAGGTACTCGGCGAGCAGGACCTCGCCCGGGCGCAGCCCGCCGGTGGCCCGCTCCTCCACACGCAGGTCCGAAGGACCCATGAGGTTTGGAGCGCTCACCGCACCCGAGGAACCCGTGACGCCTGGGGCGCTCGTGGCGCCTCTGTTGCCCAGCGTCCCAGCGGGCCCGGCAGGCCCAGCGGCCCCCGGGTCCCCGACCGCTCCGGCGCTCGCGGCGTCCTCGTCGGCCATGCGCTCGCCGAAGCGCAGCGCCGTGGCTGACCAGGACAGCAGCAGGGCGCGGTCGCGGCCCTCGTGGGTGGCGGTCAGGGCGAGCAGGTCGGCGGCCAGCTCCTGGTCGGAGGCGGCGCCGATGCGCGCGTACTCCTCCGCGAGTTCGGGGGCGAGGCCCGTGTCGCGCCCGCCGGGCGCCTGCGTCCGGTCCCCCGCCTCCTGCCGGTCGCCGGGCCCCGTACGTCCCGTGTGCCACGGGGGCTTCGGGCGGCCCGCCCGCACCGGCGCCTCGCGCCGGGGCGCGCGCTCGGCGTGCCCGGGGCGTTCCGGTGGGCCGGACGCGAAGGGATGCGGTTCGTGGACCGCGCGCGGCGGCGTGTGCGCGCTCACCGCCGCTTCTCCATGACCGCGATGACCGTCTCGTCGGGGGCACGCCTGGCGATCTCCGCGGAGGCCAGCGCGACCAGGTGCCCCGGGTCCAGCACCCCCGACAGGTCGGCGAACTTGGGCCCCAGCAGCAGCCACACCGCCGGGGGCAGCGCCCCGCCGTCACCGTAGGCGGTGCGCTCGGCCACCAGGTCCTTGAGCCGCCCCTCGGCCTCGGCGGCCACCAGCGTGTCCACCTGGGCGTCGGCGCTGTGCAGGCGCACCACCCCTTCGGCGTCCACCACCCGAACGTGGGTGCGTTCGCGGGCGAAGCGCCCCAGCGGCCCTCCGGGCCTGCGCACCAGCCCGAACACCCGGTACTGGCCGTTGGCCGCGTACTCGGTCAGTCCGTCCGGGTCGGCGCCCAGACTGGCCGCAGCCGCGGCCCGCGCCCGGACCTCGGCGTCCGCGGTGGCGGTGCGGTCCTTGGTGCGCAGTTCGGTGGCGCCCGTGGCCACGGCCGCCACCAGGTTGCGCTGGGGGTCGACGGTCACGTCCACCTCGATCCCGGCCGGGTCGGCGCCCTGGCGCAGCACCGCCTGCTCGGCCTCGGCGCGCACCGCGAGCACGTCGGCGTGGGTGGCGCCGGGGATGATGCGCTCCACCGACTCGCGCACCAGCGCCAGCGCCACGCCCAGGGGGCTGATGACCTCGCTGTGCGCGGCGATGCGCGCGTCCAGCCCGGTGCGCCGGCCCAGGTAGGGGGTGACGGTGGCCGCGCCGCCGCCCCCGCCGACCAGGGCGCACACCTGCCGGTCCAGCCCGTAGTCGCCCACCATCTCGTCCACGACCGCGGCCACGCGCTCGGTGGCCTTGTGCAGCACCGCGCGGGCGGCCTCCTCCACCTCCATGCCCAGCGCCTCGGCCAGCGGGGCGAGGGCGGCGCGGGCCGCACGGGCGTCGGCGCGGGCGTAGTCGCCCTCGGGGACGAGCCCGGCGGCGTTGGCGGCACAGGTCACGGTCAGGGCGAAGCGCCGCCCGCCGCTCTCCAGGACGGCGTGGTCGCCCGGGTCGGAGGCCATGGGGCTGATCCGGACCAGGCGGGCCCCCTCCAGCTCGGCCGGGTCGGCGAAGCAGGCGTAGGGCAGCCCCGCGATGTGGGCGCTGCGCGGCCCCACGTCGGCCAGGCTCGCCCGGCCGGGGCCCTCGCCCCCGCCGACGCGGATGAGGGAGCCGCCGCCGATGCCGACGGTGCGCACGTCCAGCGCCGACAGGTAGGTCTCCTTGCCGCCCAGGCGGGCGTGGCGGATCTGCACCCGCCCGCGCCGGATGACGCTGATGTCGGTGGAGGTGCCGCCGGTCTCCAGGAACACGCCCTCGCTGACCTTCTCACCCATCAGGGCGCCCGCCACGCCCGCGGCGGGGCCGGAGAGCACGGTGAGCAGGGGCCGGTGGCGCATCTCGGGCAGCGACATCACGCCGCCGTCGCAGCGCATGACCATGAGCGGGGCGGTGACCCCGGCCTTGTGGATGCTGCGCTCGACCAGGTCGGCGGTCTGGAGCATCCGGGGCATGACCCCGGCGTTGAGCGCCGCGGTGCGGGCGCGCTTGCCCAGGCCGTAGAGCTGGGTGATCTCGTGGGTGGCGGTGACCGGAACCCCGCGGGCGCGGGCGGCCTCCAGCACGGCCAGCTCGCCGCGGGGGTCGTCCACGCTGAAGGGTTCGACGGCGACGACGACCTCGGCGCCCTCGGCGACCACCTGGTCGACGCTGGCCAGGGCCGCGCCCTCCCGGTCGGGTTCGCGCAGCGCGGCGTAGCGCACGGGCAGCGGGTGCCCCGAGTCCAGTCTGAGCTTGCCCAGGGAGCGCAGCCTGCGGGTGGCGAAGGCGTCGTAGCCGCTGCCGACGCCGACGATGCCGATGGTGGCCACGTCGCCCTCCAGCAGGGCGTTGGTGGCCTGGGTGGTGCCGTGGGCGAGGAAGCCCACGTCCTCGGCGCGCACGCCGATGTCGCCGAGCAGGCGTTCCAGCGCGGTCATGATGCCGTGGGCCACGCCGTCGGCGTGGTCGTGGCTGGTGGGCACCTTGACCTGGCCCAGCAGGGCGTAGGTGGTGGCGCTGACGGCCACGGCGTCGGTGAAGGTCCCGCCGACGTCGATGCCGATGCGCACGGGACCGGGACTGGAACCGGGGCCCGGGGACGGGGTTGGGGTCGCGTCGCTCATGGTCACCCCTTCTGTGGGGAGTCGGGCGGTGGGGAGTGGGGCTGTACGGGTTCGGGTCGTACGGGGTCGGGGGCGGACGGCCGGGACGGTTCGGCCGTCCGCCCCCTGTACGGGAAGGGTCAGTAGCCGCGCACGTCGGGCCAGCGGCGCTCGACGCCGGTGCGGTCCAGCACGGAGGTGAAGGCCTCCAGCAGTTCGTCCTTGGCGCGCACGGCGTGCGGCGTGGTGCCGTGCTCCAGGGCGAAGGCGGCCAGCCGCCCGGCGGCCTCGCCGATGTTCCACTCCACCGGGTGCAGCCGGAAGCAGCCGTTGGTGATGTGGGTGGTGCCGATGTTCTTGGCGGCGGGCAGCAGGTTGGTCTCGCGCTCGGGCAGCAGGGCCCCCAGCGGGATCTCGAACGGGACGCTGGCCACGTCCACGTAGTTGTCGCCGCCCGTGGAGGGGTGCAGGTCGATGCGGTAGCTGCCCACGCCCACCGAGTCGTGGCGGCGCACGATGCCGTGCGGGCCCAGCAGGTCCAGGGACACGTCGTGCTCGGTGACCGTGGTGACCGCCCGGACACGCCGGGACTCGCGCACGTAGGCGGCCTTGGCCAGGCCCAGCTCCGCGCCGGTGACGTCGGGCCGGGGCTTCAGGCCCGGGAAGCCGGTGCCGCCGTCGGCGCGGGGCGCCTCGGTCTGGAGCCAGTACAGCACCGACAGCGACAGCTGGCGGGCCTCCTCGTGCGCCTCGCGGACGGTCCGGGCGTCCACCAGCCCCTCGATCTCCAGGGCGGGCTTGAGCCAGTAGTCGTTGAGCGGCCAGTTGGCCAGGGTGATGTCGGAGTCGAAGGCGCCGGGCAGGTGCATGCGCCGGGCCAGGATGCGGCGGAAGCCCCACAGCTCCTTGTCCCCCGCGTCGGCGCTCTGGTCGGCGGCCACCGCGAGCGGGTCGGTGTCGGGGTTGGGCACGAAGGTGCGCGCCACCGGCTCCAGGGTGCGCGGGTCGGGGGCCGAGAAGCCCAGCAGCGGCCCCGGCCAGAACTCGGGCGTGTAGGAGCGCCAGAAGTCGTACATCGCCGGGCGCTCGATGGTGTGGTCCTCGCCGTCGTGGTGCGACATCGCGAAGCAGTAGGTGATGCCCTGGAGGTTGGCCGGGTCGGCCACCTCGGGGGCGTGCGGCTCGCCGTGCTCGGAGCGGGCCTCGGCGCCGGTGACGTGCTCCAGGCCCGCCATCGGCAGCAGGTCGCCGTTCTCGGTGGCGTCCAGGACGTAGGCGGCGCTCACGGTGCGGCGGCGCCCCTGCTCGTCCTCCAGCTCCACCGCGCTCACCCGGTCGCCGTCGGTGTGCGCGGCCACCGGCCGGTGGCGCAGCAGCACGGTCAGGCGCCCGGCCGCGCGGTGCGGGCCCACCATCTCCTCCAGCACCGCCAGGGCCACGCGGGGCTCGTGGCACAGCTTGCTGACCCGGCCCGCGCCGGGGTTGAGGGTGAGCGAGGAGGCGGCCTCGGCCCGCAGCGGGTAGGCGCGCCGGTAGTGGTCGCGGATGCCCTCGCGCAGGCGCCGGTAGGACGCGGTGGAGCCGAAGCGCTCGATCCACGGGTTCTCGTCGGGCGGCACCGCCTGCGCGGTGAGCTGCCCGCCGATCCAGTCGGTCTCCTCGGTCAGCACCACGCGGCGGCCGGAGTCGGCGGCGGCCAGGGCCGCGGCCACGCCGCCCAGTCCCCCGCCGACGACGAGGATCTCTGTGCCGGTCTCGGTCATGAGGGCCTTTCTCAGGTGTGTCGTGTCCGGGGCGCGGCGACGGTGCCGCCCTCCACCGGCTCGCAGGGCAGCAGGCGCCGGGGGGTCTCCCCGTGGGCGCCCGCGATCAGTTCCAGCAGCAGACGGACCGCGTCGCGGCCCATCGCGCGCAGGGGCACGTCGAAGCCGCCGTAGGCCGCGCCCCCGCCCGGGGCGCGGCCCCGGGTCCCGGTCGGCGCGCCCAGCAGGGCCAGGGACAGCTCGGCCGGGCAGTGCAGACCGGCCCGGTCCACCGCGGCGGCCAGACCGTCCAGAGCGGCCCCGGTGTCGGTCTGCTCGACCACGACGGCGGTCACGCCCTCCTCCAGCCAGCGCCGCAGCAGCTCGTCCAGGTCCGAGCCGTCGGTGCGCACCACCAGGCGCGCGGTGTCGATCCCGGCCGCGCGGGCACCGCGCAGCACGCCCTCCTCGCGGTCGGTCGAGGCCGGGGCCTGGTCGTGCTCGCGCAGGTAGCGCACCTCGCGGTGGCCCAGGCCCGCCAGGCGCGCCACCACCTGGGCCGAGGCCGAGACGTAGTCGGCGCCCACGTAGGGCACGCCGGGTTCGTCGCGGCGGCCGATGTAGACGAAGGGGAAGCCGTCCTCGGCCAGGCGCCGGATCGGCTCGTCGGGCACGTGGCGGCCGAAGAACAGGCAGCCGTCGGCCACCCGCACCCGCCGCACCGCGGCCGGGTCGTCGGCGCTGGCGGCGGCGCGCGCGGACCCGGTGAACAGGATGAGGTCCTGGCCCTGGGCCGCGGCCTCCTCCTCCACCCCGACCAGGACCGGGTAGTAGGAGTGCGCCACGTCGGTGGGGAAGGTGGTGCTGAAGGTGTACAGCCCCAGCATCGCGTTGCTGGCCGAGGCCAGCCGGGTGGCGACCGGGTCGGGCACGTAGCCCAGCTCCTCGGCGGCGTCGAGCACCCGCTGGCGGGTCTCGCGGGCCAGGGACATCCCGGTGGGGGTGCCCCGCAGGACCAGCGAGACCGTGGCCTGGGAGACCCCGGCCACCCGCGCGATGTCGGACTGGCGGGGGCGTCGCCGCGATCCCGCCCTCCTGACTTCCGTCACCTGTTTCTCCTCTTGCGTGCCGTGTTAATGCGCATTAGTTGACGACTGTGAGCCGCGCCACGACAGATGTCAAGAGGATGACGGGCGGATTTCCACCCGCAGGCAGGATCTTTCGTTAATACGTATTAGAACCTTGACCGACGCATCGGTGCTGGTGAAGACTCTGGGACCTCGGAGCCTCCCCCCGACCCGCTCCGGAAGGGAACCGTCATGTCCGACGACGCTCACCCCCGCCGCTCCCCCGCCGCCCCCGACCGCCGCACGGTCCTGCGGGGCGCCGGAGCCGCCGCGGCGGGCGCCCTCCTGGCCCCGGGGCTGCTGACCCCGGCCTCGGCGGCCGACGTCCTGCCGACCTACCGGTTCCTGCGCGAGGCGCTCGACACCGCCGAACTGGACTACGACCCGACCGGGGAGCTGATCTTCCCGTGCCTGCGCGGGACGGTGGGCCGCCTGCCCGACGCGCCCGGCCGCTTCCTGCTCTACTACGCCCCGCACGAGAGGCCCGGCGGCATCTGCCTGGCCTACGCCGACAGCCCCGACGGGCCCTTCACCGAGTACCCGCGCAACCCCGTCGTGGCCAACGTGTGGGCCCCGCACTACGACGTCAGCCACGTCTCCTCACCGCACGTGATGTGGAACTCCGAACGCCGCGAGATGTGGCTGTACTTCCACGGGGAGAACACCACGACGCGCCTGGCCCGCTCACGCGACGGCGTCAGCTTCGCCTACGAGGGCGAGGTCCTGACCACGGCGATGGTGCCGGGCACCACCGAGGCCTCCTACGCGCGCGTCTTCGAGTACCGCCTGCCCGACCGGGGCGCGCGCTACGTCATGGTCTTCATGCGCAACGACACCAGCAACCACCGCTCCATCGGATGGGGGTGGTCGGCGGACGGGATCACGTTCGACTTCGACCCCGACCCGCTCGTGGACCACGCCGAGGTGGGGGTGTCGGACCTGTCGGGCCCGCACGTGGTCGAGCGCGGGGACAGCACCTACGTCGCCTACCACACCAACCTGGGCGACATCCGCCTGACCGAGGTAGGGCGCGACTTCGGTCTGCGCCGCCACCTGGGCACGGTGCACACCCCCATGGCCGGGCCGCCGGACTCGGGCCGCAGCGCGGCGCCCTCCTTCGGCTCCGACGGGGGCGTGCAGTACATGTTCTACGAGGCCGGTCACCGGCTCGGGGCGACCATCGCCATCGCCCGCGCTGACTGAGGCGCGGCACGGCGGCCCGCGCGGCCGGAGCCCTCCGGCGCCCCGACCGGGGACCGCGGCCGTTCTCCGCCGCGCGACGCCGGGACGTCCCCCCGTCGGCCGGGCGTCACGGTGCGCCCGGCAGACGGGGGGACGGGGGGACGGGGGTCAGGCCCTGCGGGCCACGCCGCAGTACTCGGCCACCGGACGCGCCCCGCCCACCTCGGCGGGGGCCGGACGCCACAGGGAGCAGGAGACCACGCCCGGCTCCAGCAGTTCCAGCCCGTCGAAGAGCGCGCTGATCTGCTCTGCCGTGCGGATGGTGAGCTTGGGGGTGCCCCGCTCGTTCCAGGCCGCGGCCACCTGGTGGGCGCGTTCGCGGTCGATGTCGTCGGTGGGGTGGGACAGGACCAGGAAGCTGCCCGGGGCCAGGCCCTCCAGGAGCCGGTCCAGGATCGAGCGCACCTCGGCGTCGTCGGCGACGAAGTTGACCACGCCCAGCAGCATCAGCGCCACCGGCCGCTCCAGGTCCAGGGTCCGGGAGGCCTCCCGCAGGATGGCCCCGGGGTCGCGCAGGTCGGCGTCGACGTAGTCGGTGGCCCCCTGGTCGCCGCCGGTGAGCAGGGCGCGGGCGTGGGTCAGCACCAGCGGGTCGTTGTCGACGTAGACGACCCGGGAGTCGGGCGCCACCGCCTGGGCCACCTCGTGGGTGTTGTTGTGGGTGGGCAGCCCGGTGCCGATGTCCAGGAACTGCCGGACGCCCTCCTCGCGCGCCAGGTGGCTCACGGCGCGGACGAGGAAGCCGCGGTCGGCGACCGCGTTGTCCACGATCTCGGGGAAGAAGGAGCGGATCTGCTCGCCCATCTCCCGGTCCACCGGGTAGTTGTCCTTGCCGCCCAGCCAGTAGTTCCAGATCCGGGCGTTGTGGGGGACGGAGGTGTCGATCCGGGGGACGGAAGCCTCAGGGGTCTCAGGGGGCACGGGCCTGCCTTCTACGCTCGTTCTGGGGAGAAAAGGGGCGTACCCGGACAAGTAAAGGGCTCCCAGGGCCCACCGGCAAGCTCCCCGGGGCGTGTCCCCCCGACGACGGCGGCACCGGCCCGCCAGGGCCTCCCCAAGCGACCGGACAGCCGTCGGCCCCGACCGCCGAAAAGCACTCGTGCCCCCGGCCCCGCGACGGATAGCGTGCCGGGCAGCACCCCCGACGACCGCACCCGAGCACCCAGCACCCAGCAGAACGGAGCCGCAGGTGAAGCACTCCAGCCCCGAGTTCGCGCGGATAGCGCACGAGGGAACCGTCCTGCGGTGCCAGGTGGGCTCCGAGGTCCACGGCCTCGCCCTGACCGGCCAGGCCGACCGCGACGAGATGGGCATCTGCGTCGAACCGCCCGAGTACGTCATCGGCCTGCGCCCCTTCGAGCAGTACATCCACCACACCCGCCCCGAACACACCCGCTCCGGCCCCGGCGACCTGGACCTGACCGTCTACTCCCTGCGCAAGTGGACGCGCCTGGCCCTGGACGGCAACCCCACCGTCCTGCTCCCCCTGTTCGTCCCCCCGGACGAGATCGTCACCGTCACCCCCGCCGGACACGACCTGCGCGCCAACGCCGAACGCTTCCTCTCCCGCCGCGCGGGCCTGCGCTTCCTGGGCTACCTGCGCGCCCAACGCGACCGCATGGAGGGCATCCGCGGCGGCAAGCACACCAACCGCCCCGAACTCGTCGACCGGCACGGCTTCGACACCAAGTTCGCCTACCACATGGTCCGCCTCGGCATCCAGGGCGTGGAACTGATGGAGACCGGCCACATCACCCTGCCCATGCCCGAACCCGAACGGACCTGGCTGCTCGAACTGCGCCGCGGCGAACACGGCCGCGACGAGGCCCTGGACCGGGCACGCGGACTGGAACACCGCCTGACCGACCTGTGCCGGACCAGCGACCTGCCCGCCGAACCCGACCACGCCTGGGCCGACCGCTGGCTGGTCCAGACCTACCAGCGGGCATGGACCGAACGCTGACCCCGCCCCGGGAACCGGCCCCGCCGCCCGGCCCCGCGACCGCGGCCACGACCGCGCTGGTCACAGCGGCCACCCGGCGCGGCGGCGGCGCGGGGCCGGGATAGGGTGATCCCCCGAAGAGGTAGGCGCCGCTCCCGGCTCCTCCGGGCGCTCCCGCGCGCCGGGCGCCGCGCACGGTGCCCGGAAACAACGAACACTAAGGAAACACCATGGTCGGAACCATCGCCTTCGTGCTCATGGTCGTGGGCCTGACGATGATGCTCGCCACCGGGCTCATCGCGGCCGTGATCAAGACCCGCTAGGGAACACGACCCGGCTCGGTGACGGGTGCGTCCACACGGCCGCACCCGTCAGACCGTGCCCCGGCCCCGCCGGAACCCGCCGGGCCCCGGCCGTCCACAGCCCCGAAAAGCACTTTCGGCCCCCACCCCCGAACCGCTACCGTGAGCCCCGAAAGCGACGTGTAGCTCAACAGCAGAGCACCCGGCTCGGGACTCCCCCCGCGGCGGCCTGTTCCGCCACGTCGGCCGACGACCGGACCACGGCACGCCGACCCCGCACCGGAGCACCCGCTCAGGACCGGGTACACGCGGACCGACCGGACAGCGTGTGGCTCAAACAGTGAGAGCGCCCGGCTTCGGTCCGGGAGGGTGCGGGGGCAGGTCCCGCCACGCTGGCATGGACGACACCACCCCCCTGCGCGCCGACCGGGGCTACGCCGCCGGACGGCTGGCCAAGGAACTCACCACCGCCCTCACCCACCAGGACGCCCGCGTCCGCGAGGCAGCGCGCGCACGCGTCGACTCCTGGGAACGGGTCGTCACCGGCATGGGCGACGGCACCCTCACCGTCGGCTCCCGCACACCCGTCAGGGGCCTGCCCGCCTGGGTCACCCCCGAGGTCGTCCACGGCGGCTTCGCCACCGGCCAGCCCGCCGCGGGCGGCCCCCTGCGCCCCCACGAACGGGAACTCGCCCGACGCCACGGCCTGCCCGCCCGGCGCGCCGCCCTCCACGCCCACCACCTCACCGAGCGGGGCCTGGCCGACCTCAACGCCATGCTCGACAGCGGCGAGTACGAACTGGACCTGCCCGAACAGGCCGCCCCGCTCGCCGCCGCCTGGCTGCTGCGCAACGGCGACACCGAGGGCGCCCTGCACCTGCTCGCCACCGTCGAACCCCTCGCCGACGCCCTGTGCCTCACCCCCCGCCCGGCGCCCCGCCAGGACCTGCCCGCCCACACGGTCTTCCGCCAGAGCGTCGGCGACGCGCGCCACGCCCTGGCCGAACGCGCCGCCCGCGACCCGGCCACCAGCCGCCCCCGGGCCCAGCAGGAGGCCCTGGCCGTGTGGAACCCCTTCGCCGACCGGGTCCTCGCCCACTGGCTGGAGACCGTCCGCGACGGCCGGACCGACGCCCACCGCCCCGCGGGCTGGACCCGCCGCGGCGCCGCCCTGCTCGCCGAGTACGAGCGCCTGGCCGCCGAGCACACCCTGTGCACCAAGCACCGCAAGCCCAAGGAGAACCTCGCGATCCTGCTCGCCGCGCTGCGCGAGGCGGTCGCCGAACCCGACGCGGAACCCACCCCCCGCCGCCGCGGCCTGCTCCGCCACGCCGTGGACTCCATGGTGGCCAAGCGCGGCCTGCCCGGCTCCGACCGGCACACCGCCCTGCGCGCCGGGCAGGCCGAGCACGCCGCCCGCCCCACCCACGACGTGCTCGCCGCGCTGCTGGCCGACCGGCTCGCCCCGCTCCCCCAGACCTTCGGCACCCCGCACATGGCGCAACTGCTCACCCCCGCCTCCGCCGAGGAGGCCCGCGAGCGCGCCGTCCCCGAGGGCTGGCCCATCCCCGGGGCCCTGGGCGACGTCGCCCGCAGGGCCACCGCCGCTCCCCTGGACGACCTGGTGGAACTCGGCGTGGTGCCCTCCGCCGAGGTGATGGCCGAGATCGTGCCCGCCCTGACCGCGGAGGCCGAGGCCGCCTCCGCGGCGGACCCCGCGCTCGCCCGGCTGGTCGCCGCCCACCACCGGGCGTTCAGCCGCAGGCGCTCCCTGCTCCTGCTCAACCTGGAGAGCCAGGTCCGCGCGGACGAACTGCCCTGGACGCGGGCGCTGCTGGCGCACCGCTCCGGCCCCGAGACGCGCCGCGAGGCGGTGGCCGAGCTGCTGATCGCGCTGGGCTCCTCCGTGCTCGCCCACTTCCCCGGCACGATCGTGCCCAACCCGATGGTGAGCCAGCTGGCCGCCCTGTCCCGGTCCGCGGACCTGCGCCTGCCGCTCGTGGAGGAACTGGCCGCCGACATCTTCATGGGCACGTTCGCCCGCAAGTTCACGCGCGCCGCCAAGGTGGCCGCCGACCTGCTGGGCGAAGGCCTCTACACCCGCTACTACGGCATCGACCCGGCCCGGATCCTGGCCCTGGAGGAGGAGCCGCCCCGGACCGGCGGCGGAGCCATGACGTTCGACCGGCTGTGCCGCGAGCGCGCGGGCGACCCGCGCCGGGGGGTGGCGGGCAACGGCATGGTCATCGAGCAGGCGCAGATCCTCACCACGCACAACCTGGCCGTCCTGGTCCGGGCCGGGGCGCGGCCCGCGTGCGGGTGGGCCGAGCTGGCCCGGCGCGCCCACGCCCTGACCGTGCGGACCGTGGAGAGCCTGCCCCGGGTGTCCCCGCCCATGCCCCACGTCAAGAACGCGGCCTTCGCCTGGCGGCAGACGGTGTTCTTCCTGTCCCTGTGCGCCGAGCCCGAACAGCGCGAGGTGACGGCGTGGATGGAGGGTCTCGCCCCCGACCAGCCCCACCACACGCGCGAACGCCTGGAGCCGGTGCTGGCCGGACTGCGCCGGGTGGTGGAGGGGCGGCCCCTGGAGGAGACCGAGGCGCCCACGGGGAGGCGCCGCTTCCTGGGCTGGGCGGTCAGGGGGCACTGGATGCTCCAGATCGCCCCGCGGACCCCGCCCGGCGCGAGGCGCCCGTGAGGCCGGGCCGCTGACAGCACGGACTGACCGGTGCGGGGCATCCGTCCACGCTGCCCCGCACCGGCGGTACGGGCGCACCCGCACGGGTCCATTTTACGGACTCCGGCGGAAGGGGGACCAGCGGTCCGGGAAATTCGTGCGGTTTCCGGTTCTGCGAAGCGGGGCCGATCCGGATGCGCGCGGATCCGGGGGCGCGCGATGCCCGACCCCTTCTCCCGGTTCGTGACGACTGGTACCGAAGACCGTTTTCATTCGCGCGTTTGCCCCTTGTCCCCTTTTGTTATGCTACAAAGATCCCTACCTTTATTATGTAGATTCGTAGTCGCCGAAACCCGTGCTGACCCAGCCGGACACGGCGCTCCGCCGCTCGGACGCACCGCGGACCTGGGGCCGACCCGGGCCGCCTGACAGGTGTGCACGCGGCCCGGTCGGCCGTGGTCCGTTCGGGTTCGCAGGGGAAGGTCGGGGCTCGTTGGCACGGCTGGTGTGGACGCGGGGACGCCCGGGTACGGCCCTGGAGCCGCCACGGGGTCCCCGGGAGCGCGGGCGTCGGCTCCGTCTCCGACACGCTCCCCCCAACCAGCCGCGCCGGTCCGGTGGATGCCGCCAGCATCCACCGGCACGCCCCCGGTGGACAACCCCAACGGCACCCCGGGGCACAGGCGTAGGCACCTTTCCCTCGGACAGACCGCGTCCCCAGGAAGGGCCGGTGCCGGTCGGACGCGCCCGTGCGACGGCATGGCCGAAAGGACCGCGCCACCCGAGACTTTCCCGTTCGCGGAGGCTCCCGACCCCGCAATACCCCGACTGCGGAAAGGCCGCGAACCGGCGAGGTGCGCGGAGCGGCTATTCCCGGCGCAAAGGACGGAAACCGGTGGACGTCGGGCCCAGGTGCGGCCGATGTCAGCCCCGAAGACGATCGCCGTTCCACCGTCGGCACGCGGCCGGGGGAAGCCCGATCCGAGCCTCAGCGGTCTCCGGCCTTCGCCCGTGGGGCAGGCGTCCCTCCTGCCAGAGAGGCGAGGAGCGTGAGGCGGTCCGCGCTCTGCGGATGTGCGCGGTCGGGATGGTAGACGACGAGCAGTTGCTCGTCGGTGTCGTCGATGGCGAGCTTGGACACGTTCAGGTCCATGGCGCCGACCTGGGGGTGGTCGACGCGGACGAGGCCGCCGCGAGGCGGACGGACATCGTGACGTGCCCAGGCCTGCTGGAAGGCCGCACTCGCCAGGGACAGCTCCTCCACCAGTCGCGCGACCCGCGGATCGCGCAGATCCGTTCCCACGCGTTTGCGGAACATCGCGACCATCTCCCGCCGGTCGAGGTACAGGCGGTGGTCCGTGTTGAGGAAGGCCGTGCGCAGCAGGTTCTCGCCCGGCCGCAGCTCCGGGGAGAGCGCGCGTGCCAGGGGGTTGCTCGCGAGCACGTCCGTGTACCGCCCGGCGACGAATGCCGGTGCGTGGACCGTGCGGAGGAGGTCGAGGACCCGAGGAGCGAGGGTCTCCCACCCGCGGGATTCGCGACGCGAAGGCCGCGGGGCGGTGCCCAACTCGATCAGGTGCTGGGTGGAGGGCTCGTCCAGTCGCAGCACCCGCGCGATCGACCCGAGTACCTGGACTGAGGGGTTGCGGTTGCGTCCCTGCTCCAGCCGCAGGTAGTAGTCGGAGCTGATGCCGGCGAGCAGGGCGACCTCCTCGCGGCGCAGCCCGGGAACACGGCGGCGGGGGGCCTCGGGGAGG
>ANAW01000195.1:0-18073 GCA_000340945.1 Nocardiopsis synnemataformans DSM 44143
ATGCCGGCGAGCAGGGCGACCTCCTCGCGGCGCAGCCCGGGAACACGGCGGCGGGAGTCCTCGGGCAGGCCGACCGTCCGGGGGGCCACCAGCTCCCTTCGGGCACGCAGGTACTCGCCCAGCGGGTTCTGGCTGTCGGATCCGCTTCCTGTCATCACACCGGATCGTAACCGGCCGGACGGCGAGGCTGCCTGGTCCTGTCAGTCCCAGGATGAAGGTGGCCTACCCAGGGCCGGCGGCGACAACGGATCGTCGTTGGGGAGCGCGCTGCCTGCCGACAGGTACGGGCGCTCGATCCGTATGTCCGACCCAAACAAGGTAGGTCCTCGTGTCCTCGAATCGAATCGCTCTGGTTACCGGAGCCAACCAGGGTATGGGCAAGCAGGTCGCGAAGGAGCTGGCCGCCGACGGGATGACCGTGTTCGTCGGGTCCCGCGACGCCGCCCGCGGCAGGGCGGCCGCCGCCGGGATCGGAACCGGCGCGACCCCGCTCCAGCTCGACGTGACGGATCCGGAATCGGTCACCTCGGCGGCCCGGCGGCTCCGCGACGAGGCCGGTCGACTCGACCTCCTCGTCAACAACGCCGCCGTCTCCACCACCCGGTCGGGTGCCGACATGGCCGAACTGCGCTCCCTGTCAGCGGCGAGCACGGTTTCGCTGGAGGAGGTCCGCGCTGTCTGGGAGGTGAACGTCTTCGGACCTGTGGCGGTGTACCAGGCCATGCTCCCGCTGCTTCGCCTGTCATCGGACGCACGCATCGTCAACGTCACGAGCGCGCTCGGCTCTCTGACCACCGTTACCGACCCGGCCCTCCCCTACCGCCCGCTCTTCGAGCCGGTCTACGCGGCGTCGAAAACGGCGCTCAACGCCGTGACGGTGGCGATGATGGCCGAGCTCCGGGACTCCGGCATCAAGGTCAACCTCGTCTCGCCGGGGTTCGCGAACACCGCGCTGGTCAACTTCGAGGGCACGGAGTCGGTCGAGGACGCCGCTCGTGAGATCGTGCGTGTGGCTCGGCTCGGGCCCGAAGGGCTCTCCGGCACCTTCACGACGTGGGAGGGAGCGAACCTCCCGTGGTGAGTCCACGGGGCTGACCAACCGGCGCCGCGTGCCCTCGGCCGTGCGGACACGACTCCTGACCTTCGGCTGCACGGAGAAGGACAGAAGGAGTGGAACGGGCGATGAGCGGCTGGGAAGCACGGAACGAACAAGAGCTGGCTCGGCTTCAGCGGACGCTCCGCGAAGTGGAGGACGCGAGCGCAAGCCTGGAGCAGGCGACCGAGGAGGCCGTGTCCAGGAACCGCGAGGGCGACGACTTCGCCAGGCGGATGAACAACGTCATGCAACCGCTGGAGGAGAACCTCATGCTGTACCTGAGGACCGTCACCCCCGGCCTGCGCCAGGCCTCCGACGGCACCGTGGCCACCGCGAGGAACTACGGGACCACCGAGGAACACAACATCGACGCGGTGGGGCGCCTCGGCAGCGGCGCTCCCGGCGGCGGGGGCGGGGGCCGATGGTGATGGACCGCATGCGCTGGCCCGGGACGGCGGGTGCCGCCTCCGCGTGAGGAGGCGCCAGCGGTGACCGGAGTGCTGACGTTGTGCAGCGCCCACCCGGACGGGCCCCATCCGGGAAACGCCTGTCACACGGGACTTTTGGGGCATAGGTGGCGGGTTTCGGCGTTTCCCGGGTGCGGCGGTCCCGGCGTCCCTAGGCTCGCTCGGAACCACCCCGAGGAGTCCCGATGCCCTCCTTGAGGTCACGTGATCCCAGGATCCAGAAATCCGACTCCGAAAAACGTAGGACACACCATGGGGTAGCCGTTGCGGTCCGAGGCGCCGAAGCGGGCCCGGTTGCATTCGGTGTCGGGGACCTTCAGCGAGGAGCACCCGTCAAAGGACACGTTCCGGTAGGGGCCGAACCGCACGCCCGGAGTCGATGGGCGGGCCAAGGGGCCGGACAACACGTCCAAAAGCCCCCGCAAGGGGACACTGCCCACTCTACGGCGCAGGTCACGCAGTGCTTTCGCTGTGGGTGAGACGACAGGTATGCCGGTCAGGGCGGTGGTCATCTTGTCCCGCACCAGTTTGTAGCCGACCTCGGGGAACAGGCACATCGCCAGCAGAAAGTAGATACCGACCCGGGAGGGTAGGGCGCGTAGTCTCCGCTGCACGCTGCGGGTCTGTTCGAGCACGGCATCAACGAGCTCGAACGGGACGATGGTGGTCAGGGCAGAGTCTGAGGGGGGTGGTCGGGGGAACGCCCCCGTATCATGTCGAAACAAAGTTGGCAGCTTCCGGCCAACTGTTGCATTCACTAGCATTCCGCCCGCTTCTTTATATTCTGGGTATCCATACGGAGGCGCGGGTGGATTTAATGTGGTTTCACTTACTGGGTGGCGTTTCGGCCCGGAGCGATCGTGGTCTGGTCCCGCTCGCCTCGGCGCGTCAGCGGGCCGTGCTGGCAGCGTTGCTGGTCGAGCCGGGCGTGCCGGTCTCGCTGGACCAGCTGGTCGAGCGGGTGTGGGGCGCGACCCCCCCGCGCAGTGCGCATTCGACCGTGCACTCGTTACTGTCGCGGTTGCGGTCAGCACTCGACGAGGCGGGCGGTCCGGTGCCTGTCCGTCGGTCCGGTGGCTACGTGCTGGAGGTGGACCAGTCCGCGGTCGATCTGCACCAGTTCCGTGCACTGGTTGCGCAGGCCAGGCGCGCAAACGACGACCGCGCCGATGCGCTGTGGCGAGACGCCATGGCCCTCTGGCAGGGTCAGCCGTTCGCCGGTCTGGACAGCGACTGGTTGCAGGCGGTCGCAGCAACGCTCGAGGCCGAGCATCAGGCCGCCGTCCTCGACCACAACGATCTGCTGCTGCGGTCCGGGGAACACGGGCGGCTGCTGCCTGAAGTGACCGCAGCTGCGGGGAAACATCCTTTCGACGAACGTCTGACAGGACAGTTGATGCTCGCCCTGTACCGGTCCGAGCGTCAGACCGATGCCCTGGAGTGTTACCGGAAGCTTCAGGAACGCCTTGCCGATGAGCTTGGCAGCGATCCAGGGCCGGCGCTGCGTGAGCTGTACCAGCGGATCCTGCGTCACGATCAGGTCCTAGCCGCGCCGACCACAATGTCATCGGCCGTCGTCTCGGGCGAGGATACGGATGACGATCTCGTAGCTGGCCAGCCGCATCGACCCGCGCAGTTACCCCTCGATGTGGATGGCTTCACCGGACGCGCTGATGACCTGCAGCGTCTCAACGCATTGCTGTCCGTTGCTTCGGCCGACCGGGCGCAGCGCGAAGTTGTGGTCACGATGATCAGTGGTACGGCCGGTGTGGGAAAGACGGCGCTCGCGGTGCATTGGGCGCACCAGGTCGCCGATGGGTTTCCTGATGGGCAGCTATATGTAAACCTGCGCGGCTACGATCCGGACCAGCCGATGCGGCCCCCGGACGCACTCGCCCNCGCACGGTTCCTGGCTGCGTTGGGCGTCCCGGAGCGGGAGATCCCCATGGACATCGATGAGCGGGCTGCCCGGTACCGCAGCGAGCTGGCCGGACGCCATATGCTGATCGTGCTGGACAATGCTGGCAGTGTGGCCCAGGTGCGGCCGCTACTGCCTGGCGGTGGGTCGTCGTTGGTCGTGGTGACCAGTCGGGACAGCCTGGCCGGGCTGGTCGCCGTTCATGGTGCCCAGCAAGTCGGTCTCGAACTGCTGTCGGCCAGCGAGGCGGTCGACCTGTTGCACCGGCTGATCGGCAACCGGGTGGCGGCTGAGCCCGAGGCCGCCGCAGAGCTCGCCGAGCAGTGCGCTCGACTTCCACTGGCGTTGCGGGTTGCGGCGGTACTGGCCACCTCCCGAGCGGACAGCTCCCTGGCCGAGGTGGTGGCAGAGCTGGCCGACCGGCAGGAGCGGCTCGAGCTGCTCGACGCCGGTGGTGACCCGTATGCGGCGGTGCATGCGGTGCTCTCGTGGTCGGTCCAGTATCTTCCGAGCCAGGCGGCTCGCGTGTTCCGGCGATTGGGTCTGCATCCGGGACCAGATCTGGACGCGTACGTGACCGCAGCCTTGACCGGGATGAAGCCGAACGCGGCCCGTCGGGTACTGGAGATGCTCGTCAGCGCCCACCTGCTGCACCGAACCGGCCCCGACCGGTACGGTATGCACGACTTGCTGCGCGCCTATGCCACCCAGCTGACCGCCATCGAGGACACCGACCAGGACCGCGATGCAGCGCAGAACCGGCTCCTTGACTACTACCAGGCCGCAGTGCTCTCCGCGATGGATACCCAATATCCGGCTGAGGCGCTCTATCGACCCGATGCCATCACCTCTGGTGTTCCGATCCCGGATCTGACCAGGCCGGACGCCGCTCGTATCTGGCTGGAGGCCGAACGGTTCTGCGTGATCGCAATCGCGGAGCACTCCGCCGAACATTCACGATCCGACTATGTGGTCGGACTCGCCCGGATCTTGCACCGCTACCTGAGCGAAAGCCACCTTGCCGACCTGATCATCATCAATGGACACGCCCTATGCGCCGCCGAACGCGCAGGTGATCGGACCGGTCAGGCCTACGCACTCCGTCAGCTCGGCGTCGGCTACACACAGATGACCCAGTACGAGACCGCCACCGACCATCTTCAGCGGGCGCTGGCTCTGTTCCGTCAGGTCGGCGACGTTGTGGGGGAAGCCTTCACGTTGAGCGGGCGGGGCATCGTCAACGGTCGGCTTGGTAACTACAACCACGCGATCGACGATCATCGCGACGCGATCGCTCTGCTCCAACGGGCCGGGAATCGCCTCGGCGAGGCGATGTCGCTGACCAATCTCGGCATAGTCGAGGAACGGATGGGCAACTACGTCAGGGCCGCCGAGATCCAGCATCAAGCTCTTGCGATCGTTCGGGATCTCGGCGCTCGAAACTGCGAGGCAAGGACCCTGAACAACCTTGCCAACGCCGAGCTGGAACTGCAGCAATACCCGCTAGCTATGGACCACTTACACCAGTCTCTGGCCATCATCGAGGAGTTGGGCAGCTCATTGAGCAAGGCGCATACGCTGGATACGCTCGGCACTTTGCAGCTGCGCAAGGGCGAGCCAGGGCTGGCTGGTGAGTACTTCCAACAGGCGATCGACTACTTCCGGCAGACGGGTGAACGGAGCTCACAGGCATCCTCGCTCAATGGCCTTGGCGAGGTCACACAGATCAATGGCGATCCGGCCGCGGCCTTGGGCATCTACGCTGAAGGGCTCGCCATCGCGACACAGGGCGGCAATCGACACCAGCAGGCCCGCGCTCATGTTGGCATCGGTGACGTACATCGCATCATGGGTGATGTCGCCCGGGCTCGAACCTCCTTCGAACACGCCTACGCCATCTACATCGAGCTCGGCATGCCCGACGCAGAGGACATTCGCGCCCGAATGGACGAGGCACTGGTTGCGTGAATACTTCGGCCAGCAGCAGCCTTGACGAGGACTGAGTAGCCGGCCCCTATAACGCCCCGCTGTGCAAGACCGTGGGAAAGCGGTGACATCGATCGCTGCCCGGAGCAGCGGCCGACGGCGACGTCGGAGGCGGCAGCTCGGACGTTCCCTCCGAGGAGTGGACATCTCCAACACTGGAAACATGAGGAGGAATCCACACCATGGTCGTGAAGGTCTACCTGCCCGACTTCAAGGCCGATGCCGTCGCCCTGTATCGGTCCCGTCTCGGTGTGACGATCGCTCACAGCGCCTATGAGCTGGCCATCCACCGCCGGGTCGGTGAGCTGTTGGGGAAGGTGGTGTCCCCAACAGACGGTTTGGGGCCGTCACGTTGATGGCCATGGAACATCCGGTCCAGGTAGCTGTCCTGGTTCGAGAAGTGTCGGAGGCTGGGTTTTACGCCTGTCGCAACCGTGGTCCTTCGGCCCGATCGGTCCGGCTCGTGTTGCTCACCGAAACCATTCGCCGGATTCACGCCGCGCCCGCGGCGCGTACGGGGCCCAGCCGGTCAACGCCGCACTCACGCCAGGCCGCGGCATGCGTCTTTGGTACGGGACTGTAGCGATGCTGATGCCCCGGGTGAGCCTCAAGGGCGTTGCGGGCCACCCGAAGTGGCGACTTACCCGTGCGGACCTGGTCTCGGCTCACCTGTGGTTGCGCTTGCGGTGGCCACCGGAGGCTTCGCCGGCAGCACCGCGGAGCACAAGATATTCGTTTGGCTCTTGCCCTGGGGTTCTGTGCACTCCTCGAACCAAGAACCCTGCAAGCCGCGCGCAATCTCCCTGCAACTGCGACTTCCTAGATTGTGCATGAAGGAGCAAGGCAAGAATCTCTCTCAGTGAGAACAACACCCATCAACGCTCAAATTTCCGACTTGAACATGGCAGCCCCCCAAAGCACGGATCCAATCGGTCATCAATGACAGTTAGGAGAGGAAAATTATGATTGAGTATTATCGTTTCTGCACTCCTGACTCGATCTTCTATCGTCGGCCAGATGCGACAGAATCAGTCGCCGATCCCTTTGCCCTGACGGTGCCGAACGATTGGCAGTACTCGACGGACTCGGATTGGTCCTACTGCATCCCAGCAGACTATGAAATTCCGGTTCAGGGCTGGAAGTTACACATATCTGCCACGCCTGGAAATGCCAAGGAAATTCTAAACCTGGCAACGCGCTATCTATTTGACAATGGAACCGCTTTTAAATACTTGCCGAGCAAGAGATCAGTATTCGAAAGCAACGCAAAATATTACGACCGCGTCAACTCTGGCAAGTTTATTACGATCTACCCGATGAGCGATCAATCTGGGGAGGAGATCGCTCGTTCTCTACAAGAGATCTTGAAAAATTTTCGCGGCCCTCACATCCTTAGCGACCTCCAGCTGTTCGGTTCGGTGGTTCATGCTCGCTATGGAGCATTCGTCCGCATTGAGCGAAATGGTTACGGTGGTTCGACAGGTTACGGCATGTTCGACTCCAATGGCGAACTCGTATCGGACGATCGCTCTCTTTTCGAAGAATTGCCTGGCCCTCCAGTTTCAACTCCGAAATATTACCGAGAGGCATTTTCTCACTACAAATCCAAGGACCAAATCGTACCATTCCACGCCACCGAAGCGCTCGCTTTTCCCAATGGTGGCGGTGTCTACCGCGCAAATCTTCCTGAGAGCGGCCGGGCGGTTGTCGTCAAAGAAGGGCGCCGATTCGCCGGCCTTGATGCGCTGCATGAGGACGCATACACGCGAGTACGGAACGAGTATGAGGTCCTGAGCAGCATTGATGTACCAGGCATCCCAGAAGCCATTGACTACATTGAGGTCGGAGACAACGCGTATCTCATCGAGGACGTGGCTCCGGGTGAGAGCTTCACCAATTGGGTAGGATCTCGGAATCCGGCGTTCAATGGCGACATCGCGGATACACACGCTGCATCGAATTACATCGAATCGGCAACAACCGTTCTCGAACGTCTTGTGCACACGGTAGGCGGTTTATGGCGAGCCGGATACGCCCACAATGATCTGCAACCGAACAACGTATTGGTCGATGATGACCTAAACGTTTCCCTGATCGATTTTGAGGCGACAAGCAGCCTGTCAGGATCTCAATCAAGAGCGCTGGTCCTCGGCACGCCTGGCTTTTTCGACCCCTCGCTCGGTCCTGGACAGTCGCAAGATGCCTTTGCCATGCACCGGTTGGCCTTTTACGCAATCGCTCCTGCCGTCAATCCACTGGATCTGTCGGCGAGTGCTTACCGTAGAATTCTCCTGATGGTTAGCCATACGTTTGGCGATACCGCCGAAAAATTTCTTAATAGAGTATCCGAGGTTGTGAAGGAACAGATCGGGCCAGAATCCCCTGCCTGGTCAGAACTTGAAAGCTCCCCACCCTGGAAAGGTGGTCTTTTTCACTCAAATAATGGCTTCGTACATCCGAGTGAAACTCTGGGGCAGAAGACAACGCGGGACATCGCGAGCTCCAGCCTGGATGAACTCGTTGATTCAACCTTCGAGTACTTTGACGAGCCTGGAATACGAGGATTTCCGGGTGACGTGGAGCGCTTTACCGGTGATGGACACCTCAATCTTCGTACGGGCGCCTGGGGTGTCCTTGGAGCGGCGACCTCCATCAAAGACGCCCCGCCCCATGTTGTTGATCAGATTACAACAGACACGTACAGGCATGTGTGGAGCAGTTCAGGATACCTCAACGGGATCACCGGAGTTATAGACACCGCCGATTCTATGGGGTTCAGCCATCTTGCTTCTGAGATCCTCGGTGAACCGCGTTTCGTTGAAGACACGCCGCTATCGCGACCTAGTCCAGACATCACCCTTTCTTCCGGAGCCGCAGGCCGCCTCTTCGGCATCGATAGGATCATCGACCGCGGAACGATTCAGATAACACCAGCTTTGGAAGGCAGGGCCGAAGCAGACGGAGAATTACTGCGTGCGACCATTGATACCCTGACGCACGACAAATCTATTCCCGCCGAGCTGATGAAGGATGGGCGATCATTTCTTGAAGGAGTCTCAGGGGTGGTTTGGGCCCTGTGCTCTTTGAAGAATCTGTCACCGTACAAGAACGAACGCACCCTCGGTGAAGCCTGCAAGATGCTACTTGAGACTGAGCTGCAACGGTTTTCTACGTTTGGCACCGATCCCGCGCTGTACTTGGTGGACGATAGACGTTACCTTCCATACTTGGGTCGCGGTTCGCTTGGTGTTATGTTCGCATGCATTAAGTACCGACAGCGTTTCGGGGACGACAGTTTCGACGACGCCATTCTGCGTATGAGCAAGGTTCTCAATGCGCGTTTCACAGTTGTTGGTGGGCTGTTCTTCGGGCGCGCAGGCCTACTCTGGTCCAGCGCCGCCCTTCCTGACACCTTCTTGCATGACCAAGACCGTGAAGTGATGCTACGACGTCATGTGATCGGGCTTCGTGCGCATTTCGTAGAGGATAAAGGTCGCGAGTCCTTGGCTGGTGAGCACAATCTGCGAGCAAGCCTGGACCTGATGACCGGATCTGCAGGAGCGATACTTTCGCTCAAAGCGGTCCTCAATAGACTTGACGGCGCCCCTGTGGCGTTGGATCAATGGCTTCCGGCAACCCTGTCGGGAAAGTAAGAAAACACAAGTGAGAGGAAATCACCTTGTCTTCAGTACAGAGTCTCCAGACGCTCGATTCCAACGCTGGTGACATCCGGCCTCAGGCGAGCTCCATGAGCTGGTCGAACTGTGGCAGGAAGACCAGCTGGATCAGCTGGACCGACTGCAACAAGTGATCGGTTGATCTGTCATGAACTGTATTGTTCATGATGTGATTTGACCAGAGTGTTGCGGTGGCCGCTGGTGAGGCGGCCGCCGCAACACTCCCATGTGGGCCCGGCTCGCATGTGAAACAACGCAGGGGGAAGAACGTGCTCAAGGCTACCGATGTCGAGTTCAGATATCATACAACGGCCCGCGCAGGGAAGAGTTTTCAACTTGGACCTGTTTCTTTTGAGCTCGGGGAAGGAGAATCAATTGCTGTTGTCGGTACGTCCGGTTGCGGAAAGAGCACGCTACTCAAGCTTTTGTCCGGATCGCTGCGAACTACCGTTGGTAAAATCGAGTACAGCGGGGTCAATCTTGCCTCACTGAGTGATTCCACAGCATCCAAGTTGCGACGAACCTCTTTGGGCGTGATCCATCAGGACTACAGCGTTCTTCCATTTCTTACAGTGGAGGAGAACGCTACGCTCCCCTCTCGCCTGTCTCGGCGAAGCACGAGCGAAATCTCGCTTGTGCTGAACGAGTTCGGGATCGAGCACCTGCGAGATCGCGCAGTATCCAGTTTGTCCGGCGGGCAGCAGCAACGTGTCGCTATTGCTAGAGCCGTGTGTCAAGGCGCAGAGATACTCCTCTGCGACGAACCGACCGGAGCTCTTGATACGATCACCGCGGAGAACGTTTCGAATGCGCTGTACCGGTCGTTGAGTCTCGGGGTGCGCGGTCTCATTATCTCAACGCACGACCTTTCTCTTGCCTCGCATGCAAAATATATATTTGTCATGTCCCAAGGCAGAGTCAAGCAGGTTCTGTCAGATGCCTCGCCAGAGTCCATCCTCGTGGCGTTGCGCCACGAGTACAATGAGTCCTCACAGGGGTCCTCGGCTGAACGTGCGGAGGACCAGTGATTGTCTTCTTCAAGGGCATCCTGGCGTCCTGGCGCTCCAACATAGCCACCGTCGTTACCCTGACGATCAGCGCAACAGTTCTGGCAATCCTGCTCAGCATCGCGCTCGGGAACGGAGAGGCCGGTTCCGAGGGGAAGGGCCTTGCCTCTAGCTTCTCGATCATCACCGGGATCTCGGCCATTCTCGCGGCTCGAGGGATTCAGATTCACAGCTATAGCCTTAGAGGGCCGCTGGTGAATCTTCTTAGAGCCGTTGGATTCAGCTGGAATCGAATCACCTTGCTCGCCTTTGCGGAATCCTCACTATTGGCGATATCAGCCTTCCCGCTCTCACTTGTATTAGGGTGGGCGCTTGCACCCGTTGTTGGCTTGTATTTGCGTTCTGTGGGCTTGCTTAACCCTTCCGAATCAGCTGCACTCAACACACCCGGCGCCTTCGGCTCCCTGTTAGCGATCCTGGGCATATCGCTTGTTTGCTCCTTCGCCGCGATTCGCTCACTCCGCAGGCGGGAAGCAAAGGAATCCAAAAGTTTCGTCGGAAAAAATAAAGCAGAACCTCGAGCATTAAGAACAGCTTCACTGGTTCTGGTTTCCTTGGCTGTACTTACCATCTGGGGCGCTTCTGGCTTCTCTGTCAGTGGCATCGGTCTGGCTGCTCTTGGAACAATTATCCTGTTCATTTCCTCGCCGTGGTTGCTTTCCAGGGTTGCCCCTGGAACGGCTTCTTTCCTCTCGCTCCATATAGGGAAGCGCCATGTAATACTTCACTCTGCATTACGAATCCGTAGCGCCTCGAGGTCAGTTGGTGTCACCTGCGGAGTAATCATCTGCATTCTTGGAGGTACGATATTCGGAGGCCATTATTTCGTAGCAGATTCTGCTGCGCGGAACAGCTGGAAGTCTCTTCTCGGCGACTCAATGGTTGCCGAGTCGGACGACCCCTTACCTCCGGGTACATCAGAACATGAAGTAACAGTCCTCAATCAAGTTGTTGGTGAAGTCGTCGCTTACGGCCCCGAAGACAACGTCTGGACTACACCTCGGGAAGGCTCGGCTCTGCTCGGAGAGCGAGTCGTGGACGGGAGCATTACAGAACACGAACCGAGCGTGCTGGTCACTGAGACGATGGCGACGGCTTTAGAAATCGAAGTGGGTGATGAGACGCTCGTTGCAGCGGATGGTTCGCTGCTTGAAGTTTCTGCCGTTATCAATCTTCCAGATACTCTGGGCTCGTTCGTCGTGCTGTCGGATGAGGAACCTGAGAAGGTCACAAGTACAGGGCACAAAGTTGTCATCGCCCCTGAGGAGTCGGAGCCGGATCAGGCGGGCACCACCAATGACACCTTTATTTCAGCGATATCTTGGGTCGAGCAGATTCCAGCTGGAAAGGTGGTGTCCAACTCTGGCGGATCCGGCGTTTCGGAAGCTGCTTTGCTGATGGCTGCTCCGGTGCTTCTCGGTTTCACCCTGATGGTTTCGAGCCGGATCGCGTCAAATGACAGTCAAAAAAGATCGTACGAGGTACTTGCATCTCTTGGTGCTTCTCGTGAGTCGAGACACCTGTTGGCCCTCATGGAATCAGTTCTTGAGGTTCTCTTGCCTGGTGCGCTCGCCGCTGTCATCGCATCGGCGTTGTTGCTGTGGGCGAATCGTCTCGCCCTCTCGGGCCTGGGGGCTGGACCGGATGCAATGAGTGTCATCAGTGTCCCTGTGCTTCTTCTGGTAGTAGTTATCGTCGCCGACGCTCTGTTCGAATTTTCGACACGGCATCGCAGCGCGGTTTCCAGCGCTGAAAGGTAGGGCAAGTTGGCCGTAAAAGAAACGGACTCAGAAACGCACGAGTCCTCGGAATCCAAACAACGAGTACTAACCTCGAGGATCGCGATAAGTGCCTTGTGGCTCGGCCACAGGATGGCGGTCAAAAAGGCTGGAGGCGCATACGTCGCCACGGTTTTGCTGACTCTAGCCACCGGCCTTGTCCCTCCAGTGCAAGTATTTCTCGTGGGCCAGGCTGTTGGGTCGTTCGAAGGTGGTGATATCACCTCTCAAGGAATTGCTTCATTCATTTTCCTTGGATTCCTCTTCGGAGTTTCGAACGCAATCAACAGTTTGCGCGATGTGGGCGCCAAGCGCCTTGCCACACATTTGAGTGTGTCTATGCAGGCAGATCTTCTAGCCACTGTTTCGGGTTGGTCTCCGGCAAAACTCGAGAGCCCTGAGGATCGTGATCGCCTTGAAATCATGTGGGCTACCGCCAGCACAAGAATCAACACTTTCATCGACCAAGGCATCATGTGGGTGAGTTCAGCCATCTCCACGGTTGGCGTGGTGAGCGTACTCATCAGTGTTTCTCCGGTAGTTGCGGTGCTAGTTGTTCTTTCAACGGTCGGCCCACTTATGGCTACGCCTTATCTTTACAGGGTATGGAACTCCGTGGCCGAAGCCAACGCGCCGAAGGAACGACTGGCCCGAGTATTGGGCGTTTACCTCGTCAGCCCGGTGGGTTTTCTCGACTCCGTCTCCTCCCGCTCATTTCCCGCGCTGTCCCAGCGCCATCGCCAACTCCTGAAATCTGCGGCGAAGAGTCACCTTAAGGCTGTGGATAAGGAAGCAGTCATCGGGCTTTTTCTTGCGCTATGGACCACCGTGACTCTTGGTGGGGCCCTACTATTTCTTGTGCAGATAGGGGCAGGCCCCGGAGAAGTTGCCGCTACCCTTTCTGCAATGACAACGATGGGAAGCATTATAGGTCTCGTTTCCATCGGGACAAGCCTCGTTCAGATGACCCCTTTCGTCGTGGAGCTGGCACGGGAGTTGGACAGCGCCAACTCTTCTTTCATTCAACCATTCGCCGACACGGATTCACTCCGAGGACGAAAGGACTTCGAAGCACGCGATGTTCATTTCTCCTACCCGAGCACAGGCATCGTATTGCAGAACATAAATTGCCGCTTCCCTGCAGGTAGCGTTACTGCGATCGTTGGCTCGAACGGCGCTGGAAAATCTACGCTTTTGAAGGTTGTCCAGGGCCTCTACGAGCCCACCTCCGGCACCCTCGAGTTCTTGGGCAGAGACATCCGTTCCACCTCCAAGGCCTCTCCCAATCGGGAGATATATTCAATGTTGCAGGAGGCACCGAGGCCTCCTGTGCCTTTGCGAGACTATCTCTCGTGCGGAAGGGAGCTCCCTGACGACCTCATGCTTTCAGCTCTGAAGGAAGCCGGGGCGAACTTCATATCCCCGGAGGATATTGACCGGATGATCGGAGCAGAGTACGAGGGTGGCATAAACGTCAGTGGAGGCGAATGGCAACGCATCGCTTTTGCCCGCTTAGTCCTCTCGCCAGCGTCTGTTTGGCTTCTCGATGAGCCATCCAGCGCCTTGGACCCGGACGCTGAAGCAGCTATGATGGATAGTTTGCGCAAACAATTGCGTTCTCGTGCTGCGGTTGTGGTGTCCCACAGGCTCTCAACGGTCCTCAAAGCCGACCACGTGTATGTCATCGATGATGGACAGGTCGTCGAAGAAGGCGACCCCCATACCCTATGCAAGGACCGTGAAAGCTTCTTCTCCAGGCTGTTTCAGAACCAGATTGTTTGATCGCACCACGGAGGTTTTTCTCCACTACATTCCAGACCCCGCACGGCGGGAATCTCGGTGCTTTTGGCCTCGCCCCGGACCTGCCCGAGGGTGGTGCCGCACAAGGCGGCGATCAGGTGCGGTGCCCCTTCGGTGCCGGTGCGGGCGCCGCGGAGGGTCCTGCCGTCCAGGGGATGGCCCGCAACCCGTTGATCACGGCCACCCGGGTAGCGATCCAAGCCCTCAGCACCTCATCGAGCAGATCGGCTTCCAGGCGCACGAAGTGCGGCGAAACGTCGCCTCGTCAGCGGGACCAGTGCACTGGTTCGGCGTGACAACGGCTCACATGGGCACTGACATTTCCCTCTGGCGGGTGGACGGCGGCTCCCTCTCCCACGTCGAATCGCAGGGCATGTCCCAGCTCGAGGAGCTCATCGAGAAGGACCCGAGCGTCCTGGGCGAGCGCGTCATCGTGATGGGCCACCAGGTCCGCGCCGACCTGGACCTGGTGGGCACCTACGCGCGTGCGGGTGAACAAGAGGATGAGGACCTCTTCGAACACGTCGTTCCAGTGCGTTGGCTTCACACACGGGCCCGGGAGGAGGCCATTTGGCAACCGGGGTTCTGCGCCAATCAGAACAGCGCCTGCCGCTTCAGGCACGCGGAGACCCTGGCCCGGCTCCGGGAGGAGTTCAGCTTGGAGGACTGATCCCGAACCGCGGAAGCGAACTTCCCCGCCGACGGACGGCCCTGGGGATCCTCACCGCCTCTCAACTGTCAGTGACGTCGCGTATACACCAGGTGTGCTTGCTCATTCCTGATCGGCTGCGGCTCGTCCAGCCCGGTGTGGAGGTTCGATGGCATCCGAAGTCTGGTCCCTGGCACTGCCCGTTGGTGGTCTGCCCTTGAAGAAGCTGTCCGTCATCGGCTCCGGCAATGACCCGCAGATGCGCGTCGTCCGCGATGGATGGCCTCTTTTGGTGTTGTCGCTGAACGGGGTGCGCTCCACTGTTGCGGAGGATGTCGTACTGGAGTTCTCCAGCGTCGACGAAGTCTCAATCGAACTGTCTTACGAGGCACCGGAACTCGTGCTGAGTCAGCTGCACATCCGTTGGGACGAGGATGTGATGCCGGGGGTCGAAGAGGAGCTGGAAGCGCTTTTCGGGGGTGCCGTGAAGGGCGGTATCAGGCGCCAGGCGCTGACCTCCTGCGTCGATGTCGAGTTCCGGCTGACCACCCAGAACACAAAACCGGAACAGGTGGTGTAGCCCAGCTAGTTCAGTTGACCTCGGTTCTTCAGGGGTGATCGTTGTCTGAACGGCGTTTGGGTTCGCCCCAGTTTGTCCCCCGGGTGAGGGAACAAGGTCTTCGCGTGTCGCTGCGGGCTGCGCCGGGCTCCACCATCCCGGAGGCCGAACACCTCTCACTTGCTCGTTGGGCAGACCGCTGTGCTCAGGTCAGTGCGGGGATGGCCTGAAGCCGATCCCAGCAGGTGGTGAACGCGTCCTTGTAGGGCCAGGTCCGATCGATGCGCACCAGGCCGCGGCGGGCGTGGCAGGCCAGGGTGGCGGGCACGCGGTAAAGCCGGTGGCGCATCGTCACCGGCTCGGCCCGGGCCAGGACCTCGTCGTCGTGACAGCCCAGCAGTCGAGTCCAGGCGTCCAGATCCGCGGCGAGTGAGGCCGTCAGCGCCCACCCGGCGCTGACCTGCCAAGAAGAGGAGAGGCGTTTCCCCCAAGGCCGGGTAGTTAGTGTTCTCACGCTTCATGCAAGTAGTGCGTTTGAGGACCCCTGACCGAAAACGAAGACAACGGGGGTGTGTCAAGTCAAGATCTCATCTCAAAAGCGCTGCGAGGTGGCCCCATGCCTGGCATGACCACATCCCGTGAGTGATGTGTTGCCTGATGGGCTCTGGGAGATCGTCCAGCCGCTACTGCCTCCCGCACCCAAGACCGGCCAATCCCGCGCCGACCAAAGAGCCGTGCTGACCACCGTGCTGTTCGTCCAGGCCTCAAGGTGTTCCTGGGAGAAGGCCGACGGCTTGTTCGGCGTCACCCGCGCCACCGCCCACCGCTGATTGAAAGACCTGGACCCAGATGGGTCTATGGCCTCGTATCCACCAGGCCCTCCTGGGCGAGCTGAGCAGACGCATCCTGCTGGACTTGCGCCACCGTCGACTCCCCGTCGATCTGCGCCAAGCCACGGGGAGAACACGAGACCAAACCCCACTGATCGCGGCAAACCCGGCTCCAAGCTCCACCTGCTGTGCGACAACCAGGGCCTCCCGCTGACCCGCGCGATCTCCGCGGCCAACGTCAACGACATCGAAGCACTCCAACCCCTGGTCCGAGGCATCCCAGCGGTACGCTCACGGCGAGGTCCCCGGCGGCGGCGTCCGGCCAAGCTCCACGGAGACAAGGCCTACCACTCCCGGAAACAGCGCCACTGGCTGTGCGAACGTAGCATCGGGGTGCGTCTGGCCCGCGCCGGCATCGAGTCCTCCCAACGCTCGGGACGGCACCGCTACAAGGTCGAGCGCTCCATCGCCTGGCTGGGGTCCTACCGCAGGTTGAACGTGCGCTGGAAGCGCAAGGCCTCCACTTTCCTGGCCATGCTCGGCATCGCCTGCATCTTCATCTGCTACAAGCACGCTCATGACTTTTGGACGAACTCTGAAGGGCGTCTGGCACTGCCTTCAACCGTGTGCGGAAGCCGGAAGAGACGTCCTTCGGGGATACCTCGGAGAGGATCCCGAAGGACGTTGTGCAACGCCCACCCGGACGGGCCCCATCCGGGAAACGCCTGTCACACGGGACTTTTGGGGCATAGGTGGCGGGTTTCGGCGTTTCCCGGGTGCGGCGGTCCCGGCGTCCCTAGGCTCGCTCGGAACCACCCCGAGGAGTCCCGATGCCCACCCTGCCCGAGTCCGACACCCCCCGGCACCCCTACCGCAACCTGGTGCTGCTGTCCCTGCTGACCCTGTCGGGCAGCCGCCCCGCGCACGGCCTGCTCGAACACGCGCACCGGTTGGTCACCGGAGCTCTGCCGCGCGGGCGGCGCCACCCGCGCCCCCACGCCTACCCGCGGGTGCGCCGCCGCGTGCTGCGCCGCTCCCTGAACCCGCGCGGATGGCACCTCAGAGGCGGCGCGGCGGGGCTGCGCCTGTCCCCCGTGGACGGCGCGGGCGGCGAGTCCCGCCTCCTGGAGGGGCTGGACGGTCTGGACGCGCCGACGCGGGCGGCCTACGGGCTGCTGCGGGTGGAGGGCCTGTCCGCCGAGGAGGCCGCCGCCCTGCTGTCCTCGGTCGGCGTGCGCGACGCGGCCGGCGCCGTGGAGCGGGCCCTGGAGGCGGGGGGTGGGCACCGGCTCCCCGACCCCACCGTCGTCCGGGTCAGCGGCCGGGGTCCGCTCGTGGAGCGGGGCGCGGTGGCCGCCGTCGCGGTCCTGGCCGGGCTGGCCCTGGTCGCGCTGTCCCTGGGCACCGCCCGGACGGTCGCGCCCGTGCTGTCCCCGGGCCCGGCGCCGGTGGCCCTGGCCGACGCCCCCGACCAGGAGGTCTGGCGCGGGAGCTTCCGGCTGGACCTGACCGCCTGGCACCCGCGGGGCGACGCGGTCGGCGACGAACGGCTGCTCCGGCGGGCCCTGCGCGCGTGGTCGGCGCACAGCGCCGAGGGCGGCGCCGACGGAGGCACGGCGGAGGGCGGTGCGCAGGTCGGGGGCGGAGCCGCCGCCGGGAGCGCGGTGCAGGGCCGGACGGCGGGGGCCGGAGCGCGGGCCGGTGACAACGCCGCGGTCCCGGCTCCGCGCGCGCCCCGCCTGGTGTTCGCGGGCGACGTGGCCGGGCACGAGGTGGTGCTCCTGCACGACGCCCCGTGGGTGGCGCGCTACACCGACGACGGCTCGGACGAGCGGGTGGAGGTGTTCGCCGAACCCGGCAACGGCGTGGCGAACTGGCCCGCCCTGCGCCTGGCCGACACCGGTGAGGGCACCCGCTACCTGCTGCCGCCGTGGGTGAGCGAGGCCGCCTCCGCACCGCTGGGCGGACAGGACGCGGACTGGACGGACCTGGCGCACGAGGACGGCGTGACCGGGCCCGTGCCGACCGGGGAGCACTGCGGCGTGGGACCGGCGCTGCGCCTGCGCGCGCCTGAGGTGGCGCACGGGCAGCCCTACACCGCGATCGACCTGGGCGGCCTGGACACCGCCCACCTGGGGTACATGCCGCCCCCGCCCGGTGAGATCCGCCGCCTGGGCCCGCACGAGGTGCTCGACGCCGACAGCGGCTTCGGGTTGTGGGGGCTGGCGGCCTGCGCCGGGGAGCCG
>ANAW01000196.1:0-33185 GCA_000340945.1 Nocardiopsis synnemataformans DSM 44143
GGTGGGTGTGCGTGCGCTACGGGGCCCACGACGGCGGCGGCCTGGCCCGCACGGTGCTGGTGGCCGACACCGACGAAGGCACCGACACCGTGGTCGCGGGCGAGCGCGCGGGCGGCTGGGAGTGCAGCAACCTCGACCGCCAGGTGGCGGCGGGCACGTGGTGGCAGGCCGGGGACGGCGGGTGGCACTACCTGGCGGCGGCCTCCCGGGAGGCGGACCGGATCAGCGCGGAGGGCGGCGCCAGCGGCAGCGCGGAGGGCGGCGAGGCCCTGGCCGTCGAGGGGCCCGGGGGCGGGGAGCGGCCCGCCGAGGAGGTCGGGCTCGTCGCCGTGGACGTGCGCGGGGAGGAGATGACGGTGCTCGCCCGTTGAGCGGCCCCGGGCCCGGGGAACCCGACCCGGCCGCGCACCCGGTCGGCCCGGCTTCACACCCGGTCGGCCGAGCCGCCGGAGAACCGCTCCGGAGCCGGGGGTCCGACACCGCCCGGCGGTGGCCGGTTCCGGCCAGCACGCGTGTGAGCGGGCGCCGGAATACCCCGGGCCGCCCGGTGGTATCACTGGTCTGGACTCCCCCGCGCAGACCGGAGCCGACTACCGAAGCGCGACAGGGCCGGGTTTTCCGGCCCTGGGAACAGTGGACTGCCCGGCCCCGGCCGTAGTGAGGTGTGACCTATGTCGATCTGGTCCCGTGGTGACCGTACCGGAAGGGTCGAGGAAGCCCTTCTGATGCTGGAAGGACAGGGGATCATCGACGGCCTGGAGATCCTGCCGGGCGAGGCCAAGCCCTACCGCGTGCTCGTGCCCGCGGGCCTGGTCCACATGGATGAGGACGAGGCGTCGATGTTCGCGCTCGGCGCGGTCGTGGGGGCGTTCGGCGCCATCGCCCGCCAGCACGCCTGAACGCGGGCGCCCCGTCCGGTGTCCGCTACCGGGCGGCCTCCGTGCGGCCCATGGTGCGCAGCACCGCGTCCAGGAGCAGGTCCCGGACCATCGCGCGGTGCTCCGCGGTGTGCGCCACGGTCAGCTCGTTGTTGAACGTGGACAGGCACAGGCCCACCACCATCTCGGCGAGCGGGCGCGCGGGGCGGCCGTCCTCGGGCAGCTCCTCCACGAAGCGGGCGATCTCCACCGCCTCGCGCACGGCCTCCACCCACGGTCCGGTGCGCTCGCGCCACCAGTCGCGCTGCGGGCCGGGCTCGGAGCCCAGGCCGGAGGCGGCGGCGAGCAGCCCGCCCGACTCCAGCCACAGCCCCACCCAGGCGTCCACGACGCGGCCCATGTAGCCGTCGATGGTCTCCATGCGGCCGAAGGTGAGGTCGAGCCGGGAGGCGAACGCGGTCAGCCGTACGTCCACGGCGGCCTGGAGCACCTGGTTCTTGTGGTTGTAGTACCGGTAGACGGTGGAGCGGTCGATGTCCACGCCCTCGGTGATCTCCTTGTAGGTGATCTGGCTGAAGGGCTTGGCGCGCAGCAGCTCGACCAGGCTGCTCTGCAACTGGAGCATGCGCTGCGCGGCGCGCAGGCTGCCGCTCGTGCCGTGCCCCGCCTCCCTCGGCGCCGCCGTGCCCGATCCCTGTTCCGCCATCTGTCCCCGCAGCCCTCGTCGACCGAACTCCCCCCAGCTTGCCGCACCGGGGAGGCTTTCTCCAACACGGCGTTGGGGGAGGTCGGACGCGTGGCCTCGCGCGGGGACCTCCCGCGCGCCGGGGCGGACCGGGCCGGATCGGGGCACGGCGCCGCCCCCGCGCGGACGGGTCGGGCGGCGGGGGCGGGCGCACTCACCTCGGTGCTGCGCCCCTCCCCCGCGCGGAGTCGCCGGAGGCCGGCTAGCCCTCCCACTGGGCGGCGAGTTCCTGGACCCTGCGGGCGCGGTGCGAGGTCAGGAAGTCGCGGTACCAGTGGTAGCTGTCCTTGGGGTGGCGCTCCAGGCGCTCGTAGTCGACGCGGACCAGCCCGAAGCGGCGGTCGTAGCCGTAGGCCCACTCGAAGTTGTCCAGCAGCGACCACACGAAGTAGCCGCGCACGTCCACCCCCGCGTCGATGGCCGTGGCCAGGGCGTCCAGGTGGTCGCGCAGGTACTCGATGCGGCCCGTGTCGCGCACCCGGCCGGTCTCGTCGGGCTGGTCGTCCTCGGCCGAGCCGTTCTCGGTGATGAAGATGGGCGGCAGGTTCGGGTAGCGCCGGTCCAGGTCGATGAGCAGGTCGGCGAAGGTGGCCGGGACCACCGGCCAGCCCATGGTGGTGTGCCGCACGCCCTCGATCTGCACCTGCTCGGTGCGGATGTCCACGGCGGTGCGCACGGCCGGGTCGGCCTCGCTGTGGGGGGCGTCGCGCAGCATGATCGGCCGGTAGAAGTTGACGCCGACGAAGTCCAGCGGCTGGCCGATGATGCGCAGGTCGCCGTCGGCGCGGTAGGAGCCGTCGGCCATCCCCTCCCAGACCTCGTCCTCGTTGTCGGGGTAGGTCCCAGCGAAGATGGGGTCGAACCACACGCGGTTGTGCAGGGTGCGGGCCCGCTCCACGGCGGCGCGGTCGGCCTCGGAGTCGGTGGCGGGCAGGAAGTGGTCGGGGTTGAGGGTGATGCCGACCTCCCCGGCGGCGGCCGCGCGCAGTTCGCCGGTGGCCATGCCGTGGGCGAGCAGCAGGTGGTGCGCGGCGGCCAGGGCGGGCGTGCCCTCCCGGGTGCCGGGGGCGTGGCGGCCGACCGCGTGGCCGACGAAGGCCGAGCAGAAGGGCTCGTTGAGGGTGATCCACCGGTTGACCCGGTCGCCGAGGCGGTCGGCGACGATGCGGGAGTACTCGGCGAAGCGGTAGGCGGTGTCGCGGACCCGCCAGCCGCCCTCGTCCTCCAGCGCCTGGGGCAGGTCCCAGTGGTAGAGGGTCAGGGCGGGCTCGATCCCGGCGCCCAGGATGGTGTCCACGAGGCGGTCGTAGAAGGCCAGCCCCTCCGGGTTGGGGCGGCCCTTGCCCGTGGGCTGGACGCGCGGCCAGGCCACGGAGAAGCGGTACAGGTCCACGCCCAGGTCGGCGAGCAGGGCGACGTCCTCGCCGTAGCGGTGGTAGTGGTCGCAGGCGACGTCACCGCTCTCGCCGCGGGCGACGCGCCCCGGGACCCGGCAGTAGGTGTCCCAGATGGAGGGACCCCGTCCGCCCTCGTGTACGCCGCCCTCGATCTGGTAGGCGGCGGTGGCGGTGCCGAAGAGGAGGCTGGCGGGCAGTGTGGGCTCTTCCATGGCGATCCTTTCCTGGGAGCGCTCCCAATCCTACCGAAGGCGACCTCCGGCACCAACCATCCTTAAGTAGTCGAACAAACACCCTGAGCACGCGAAACACGGGGGCGAAACGTCCTCCCCCGCCTGCGCCCGCTCCCGGTCCCGCCCGCGGCACGGGGACGTCACGCGAGCCGGACGGCCTCCCGTATCGTCGCACTGCACGGCGCGCCCCCGGCAGCCCCCGTCTCCCCCACCGCGCGAGAAAGGACCCCATGAGCGACTGGATCGACTACTCCCAGAACCGGAAGCTTCGGGAACTCGAGGACAGCCTCGACTCGGCCCACTACCAGATGGCCACCGAACGCCGCAGGATGCGCTCGGAGCTGTCCCACATCCGGGGCACCCTCGAACAGAGGCTGGACCGCGTCTCGGCCTCCCTGGACGCCTTCATCGAACTCAGCGACGTGCGCGCCGTCCTGGCGATGTTCGACGGAGCCGCCCTGGCCCGCCACCGCACCCTCCAGATGCTGGACGGCGTGCCCGTCGCCCACCCCGACCTGGAGGACGTCCCCGGCTACTGGCTGGTCCCGGCCGCCCTCGGCCTGCACGCGCTGCTGGAGGGCGACGCGGCGGCCGCCCGCGTCCGCTTCGACGAGGCCGCCCGGCGCGACGCGACGCGCGCGGGCCACTTCGCGGCGCTGGCCACCGCCCTGACCAGCGCCGGCCACGCACGCGCCATGGACACCGCCGCGACCGCCGACCTGCTCCCCCGCCTACCCTCCCCCACCGAGGAGGTGACCCGGGGCCAGCGAGCCCTGTGGCTGCTCACCGCGGACGGCTCCTTCGGCGACGACGCCCGCCAGCACCTGCTGCTGTCCACGCTGCGCGCCTGGTCCGAGGAGAGGGTCGGCGTTCCGGCCTCCGCGGGCCTGGCCGCCCTGACGGCGGACGCCTCCGACGCCCCGGCCGTCAGTGGGAAGAAGCCCGGCGCCCCGACCTCCCGTGGGCAGAGGCCCGGCGGTCCCGCCGGGCGCGCCGAGGCCGCGCGGCGGATCACCGCGCTGCGCGAGGGCGTCGCCCGCGTCGTCGCGCTCGACGGCGAGGACGCCTCCCCCTCGGCGCTCGCCCCCGACGAGGTCAGCGCCGCGTTCCTCAACGACACCCTGCGCCTGCTCGTGGAGGAGGGCAGCCCCGAGGAGGCCCCGCTGCTGGCCCGCGCCCGTGAACTGCGCGCGGTCATCGAGAGCAGCGGCGAGGGCGGCCCGCCGCGGCGGTGGACCGACACCGTGGGAACCGTCGCCTCCCTGCTCGGCGACGACCTGGTCCGCCAGGACGCACCGCCCCACCGCCGCACCTTCGCCCTGGTCCTCCAGCGCTCGACCGTGACGGAGCGCGCCGAGGAACTGGTGCGCGAGGCCTCCGCCCCGGTGGAGGACTCCACGACCCTCCAGGTGCAGGGCGTGCGGGTGACGCTCTCCTCCCACGGAGCCGAACCCCGGGAGCTGGAGCGCGCCCGCACGCAGTTGCGCGAGCGCTGGCGCGACACCGGCTCCGCCCGGACCTACGCGTGGGGCCTCCTCGCCATGACCGGTCTGCTGGCGGTGCTGGGACTGGCTTCGGCCAGCGGCCTGGTCTGGTTCCTGTGCGCGGCCGCCGCGGCGGGCGCCGGGATCGCGCTGATGGTCGACCGGAACAGGCGCTCCGAGGCCCGCGACACCGCCGAGGCGACCGTCCGGCGGCTGGACGTCCACGTCGCCGAGGCCGCCGAGAAGTGGCGCGCGTCGCTGCTGGCCTCCGAGGAGCACGCCGTCACGGCCAGGCGCGAGGCGGGACAGATCGACCGCCTGCTCAACACCTGAGAGAAGAAGGACACGAGGGGACATGGGACTGTTCTCCGCGCGGACCAGACTCCGCAGCGACCCGCAGGGATTCTTCCAGGGCCCGATGGCGCACGCGCTGGCCTCCGGCGCGCATGCCCTTCGGCGGGTGACCAGGAGGGGGTGTGGAACGCGGTGCACTCGTCGTGCTCGTGCTGCGACGCGCAGGACGAGCGGGACAAGCTCCGCGACTCCTGGGGCATCACCGACCACGCGGGCTGGGACCGGGCGCTGCGCCGCCTGACCGACGACGCGCGCCCCCCGTCGGCGCTGTCGATCGTGCTGGACCTGCGCGGCTGGAACATGGCGCTGGCCCCCGGGTGGGCCTTCGACGCGGGCACCTGGCCGGACCTGATCGCGCGTTGGTGCCGGGAGCAGGGCGCCGCCCCCGGTCTGTACGAGGAGCTCGTGACCGCGGCCGCGCAGGTCTGGGAGTACGAGGAGCGCATGGTGCGGGACGGGGTGCTGCCCCCGGGCACGCCGGTGCGCACGGCGCGCGCCTACGACTTCGGACGCGCGGTCAACCTCGCGCGGTGGGGCGTCAACGCCGGGTACGCCGACGAGCGCGCGGCGCACGCGCACATCCTGCGGGCGGGCGCGCAGTCCATGCGCTACCACGGGTCGTGGCAGGAGATGTCCGCCGGGTTCGTGCTGGGGCGGGCGATGGCCTTCGACGAGGGCTCGTTCGGCCCGTACTACACCGACTCGGCGCAGGCGCACGCGGTGCTGGCCAAGGACCCGCGGAGCCCGTGGCTCCACCTGCCCTGGCGCATGTGAGGAACGGCGGTGCGGGTCAGGCGGTGCCGTGCACCGGCCCGGCCACGAGCAGCCGCATCTCCAGCGGCAGGTCGCGGATCCCCCGTGTGGTGAGCCCGGCCGGGCGCAGCAGCGCCTCGTACTCGCGCTCGGTGCGCTCGGCCCCGGTGGTCATCACCATCATGTGCGCGTCGAAGACCACCGACAGCCAGGGCAGGCCGTCGTCGGGCAGGACGCGCTCGGCGATGAGCACCAGCCCGTCGGGGGCCATCGCCTCGCGGCAGTGGCGCAGCACCGTGCGGGCGTCCTCGTCGGACCAGTTGTGCAGGACCCGGCTGAGCAGGTAGACGTCGGCGCCCCGGGGCACGCCCCGGAGGAAGTCGCCCTCCACCAGCTCGCACCGCCCCTCCTCGACGAACGCGCCCAGGCGGGCGCGGGCGGCGGCCAGCGCGGGCGGGCGCTCCACGAGCACCCCGCGGGCCCGCGGCGCGCGGGCCAGGACGGTGGCCAGGAGCTCGCCGTCCCCTCCCCCGAGGTCGACGACCGTGCGGGCGCCGGTGAAGTCGTGGACGTCGGGGACGGCGGTGGAGAACCGGCCGCCCGCGGCCATCCCGGCCGTGTAGCGCGCCGCGTCGCCGGGGTGGCGCTCCAGGTGGGTGAACACGTCGGTGCCGTGGGCGGCCTCGAAGGCGGTGCCGCCGGTGCGCACGCCCTCGCCCAGGCGCGCCCACGCGGCGGTGAACATCCCGCTGTCGTAGAGCAGCGCCAGGTCGGCCATGCCCGAGGGGTGGTCCCGGTGCAGGGCGGCCCCGACCTCGGTGGACCGGTAGCGCCCGTCGCGGTGCTCCACGACCCCCGCGGCCGCGAGCAGGCGCAGCAGGCGTGCCAGCCGGTCGGGGTGCAGGTCCAGTTCACCGGCCAGGGCCGCGGCGTCGGCGGCGCCCCCGGCGAGGCGGTCGAGCACCCCCAGTTCGACCGCGGTGGCCACCGCCCGGGCCACCCACGGCCCGGTCATGAGCCGCAGCACCTCGCGCTCCGCGGATCCGTCCCCCGTCATCCCCACCTCCGTCAACAGGCCCTCAGAGCCAACCGTTGCGACGGAAGACAACGTAGAGGCTCAGGCTCGTCAGCGCCATGAGGGCCAGGGCCAGCGGCCAGCTGAACGCCCAGTGGTAGTCGCCGCCCGGGGAGATGTTCATGCCGTAGACGGAGGAGATGAGGGTGGGCACGACCAGGATGCCGCCCCAGGAGGAGACCTTCTTCATCGCCTCGTTCTGCGCCTGGTCGATGAGGGCGCTGTTGACCGACATGATGTTCTGCAGCAGCTGGCGGAAGCCGTCCACGCGCTCGCGCACGGCGGCGACGTGGTCGGCGACGTCGCGCAGGCGGTGGTGCAGTTCGCCGCGCCGCTCGGCGGAGATGCGGAAGGGGTAGGCGGAGGCGATGTCCTGGCGGCGCGTCGGGGGCCGGGGCCCCTCCGGTTCGAGGAGGGCGTCCGCGAACGGCTGCGGGTCCGGGGGCCCGGTGTGTTCGGGGTCGTGGTCCAGCGGTCCCATGAGCCTGTCCAGGACCGTACCCAGGGGTTCCACGGCGCGCGAGAGCAGGATGACCTCGCGGGCGAGGCGGTAGGTGCGCCGCGATGCCTGGGAGTCGCCGCCGAAGACCTGGTTCTCCACCTCGTCGATGTCGTCCTGGAGTTCGGAGACGACGGGGGCGTAGCCGTCCACGACCCGGTCCAGGACGGCGTGGACCACGGCCAGGGGGCCGTGCGCCAGGACGTGGGGCTCGGCCTCCAGGAAACCGCGGACGGTCTCGAGGTCCACCTGCTCGGTGTGGCCGATGGTGACCACGAAGTCGTGTCCGGCGAAGAGGTGGATCTCGTCGACGTCGACCGACTCGCGCACGGTGTCGTAGCGGGCCGGGCGCAGCACGAGGAAGAGCACGCCCCGGTAGACCTCGGCCTTGGGGCGCTGGTGGGCGACGATGGCGTCCTCCAGGGCCAGCGAGGCCAGGCCGAAGAGGCGGGCGACCTCGGTGAGCTGGTCGCGGTCGGGGGTGGTCATGCTGACCCAGGCCATGAGGTCGGGGTCGCGCTCGGCGGCGCTCCAGGCCTCGGCGACGGTGTCGGCCTCGCGCTCGCGGTGCCCGTCGCGGTAGAGGACCGCGCTGACCGGGCCGGGCGAGTCGAGGTGGGGCAGCGCCGCCCGCCTGCGGCCCAGGTCCATGATGCGTTCCGGCGCGGAGTCGCTCATACCTCGTGTTCCTCCTGTGCGTGGTCGGACGGCGCGCCTGCCCGCCGGCACCGGACCGGCGGGGAGGCGCTCCCTGGAGGGACTGCCCCGAACGGGGCGGGGCAGTCGGCCGGGGAGGTCAGCCGCGCAGCCCCGAGGCGCGGACCGTGATGTTGAGCCGCCCGTCCAGGCCCAGCGCGGGCGGCGCGGTGCCGGGCCGGGTGCGGGGGACGCCGTGGTAGGCCATGCGGGAGGGGCCGCCGAAGACGAACAGGTCCCCGCTGCGCAGTTCGACGTCGGTGTGGGGCCGGGTGCGCGTCTCGGTGTTGCCGAAGCGGAACACGCAGGTGTCGCCGAGGCTGAGGGAGACCACGGGTCCGCGGGAGAGCTCGTCGCGGTCCTGGTGCATGCCCATGCGCGCGTCCGCGTCGTAGAAGTTGACCAGGGCGACGTCGTAGGGGTCGGCGTCCGGGCCGGGAGGGGCTCCGTAGGCGGCCTCCACGGCCCGTGCGGCCAGGTCGCCGAGCAGGTCGGGGAAGGGCTGGACGGGTGTGCCGTCGGGCAGGAGCCGTGCGTAGGAGTAGGTCTGCCGGTGCGGGGAGGGATCGGAGCCCCGCGCGTCCCGCCGCTCGGCGTGGGGGTTGGGCCCCGGTGACCAGTGCCAGCCCAGGCTGACCATTCGCACGCTCATCACCCCGCCGCGCGGCATGGCGTGGCGGCGCATCCCGGCGGGCCCGCGCGCCCAGTCGCGGCAGCGCCGGACCAGGTCGGCCTGTTCCTCGGGGCGGAGCCAGCCGGGCACGTGCACGGCGCCGGGCGCCACCTGCGCGGGCGGACGGTCGAACAGCGCGTCGCTCATACGCACATGCTGCCCCGCGCGGGCGGTGGGCGCCAGCGCGGGACAGGGCAGGGCAGGGCAGGGCGGGGCGGGGCAGCGGAGCGGGTCAGCGGCGCAGGAGCTCGCGGACGTTGACCACGAGCAGCAGCACCACGATCACCGCGACGGGGACGGTGATGGCGATGCGCCAGTTGACCACGAACGCGGCCACGACCCCCACGACGAGCCCGACGACCACCGCGATGACCGCCAGCCCGATGAGGTACTGGACGAACTTGCGGCGGGCCACGGAGTCGACGGCGGCGAAGACCACGACCACGCCGATCATCGCGTAGAAGGTGTACTGCCCGTTCAGGACGAACATGGGCAGCGCGAGCGAGATCAGCAGGAGCGGGGTGCTCAGGGCCACCCACAGGTGCAGGAAGCGGGTGGAGCGCTGCGTCCCCGAGGAGTAGGGCAGGTGCGGGGCCTTGAGGTGCCCGGTGGGCGAGGGCACCAGGGGCGTGTCCGCGGCCAGGGCGCGCAGGTGGGTGTCGCGCTCGTCGGCGGTCAGCACGCGGGTCTCGTAGACCTCGCCCAGCTCCATCTCCAGGGCGGCGATGCGCTCGGCGTACTCGCGGGCGCGGGGCCGCGAGTGGGCCTCGCGCTCCAGGACGATGCGGGCCGAGTGGAGCTGGCGCAGGCGGTCGCGGCGGCTGATGACGTCGGCGTCCAGGGTGCGCAGCCGCTCGTCCAGGGCGCGCACGTGGGCGCGCAGCTCGGCGCGGGCGGCGGGTTCGGTGGGGGCGACCTTCTGGAGGCCCACCCAGGCCAGCGGGTCGGCCCAGGAGCGCCGGATGGTGCCGTCGCGCTCGTAGCGCGGGCCGCTGGGGGCGCGCTCGCCGTCGAAGAAGTCGCCGGTGTCGCGTCCCCACAGGCCGCGGAAACCCGTCAGCCAGGAGGTGTCGTCGTCGATGAGGACGGGCGACCACTCGCGGTCGCCGCCGGGGCCCAGGCGCATGCCGTCGCCGCGGGCGTAGTCGACGAAGGGGACGCCGATGCCGTGCCGGTTCAGGGCGCTGTCGGCGCGGAAGATGCGGTGGGTGATCCACCGCCAGGCGCGCATGGGGCCGCGCAGGAAGGAGGGGTCGACCTGGATGAGGTAGTCGCCGGGCAGCATCTGGTGGGAGTGCGAACCCGCGCCGACGTAGACGATGGGGTGGTCGCCGTCCCGGTGCAGGTCGGGGTCGTTCCAGCTGCGGCGCAGGTCGTCGCCGTGGTACTCGTGCGAGGAGGCGCCCACCCAGACGGGGCGGGTGGTGCCGTCGGGGTTGTCCACGACGTAGACGGTGACGCGCTCCCAGTCGGCCTCGTGGTCGTTGACGCCGCCGTAGATGGTCCGCCAGTCGTTCATCGCGTAGAAGAACCAGTACTGGAGGATGGTGTAGCCGCCCTCACGGGTGACGCGGCCGTAGTAGGTGACGCCGCCGTTGTCGACGCGCTCGCGGTAGCGGGTCACCGCGGCGAAGGTGAGGCCGCCGGGGACGGCCCCGCGGATGAGCAGGGAGAGCTTCATCAGGATGTCCAGGACCCGGCCCAGGACTCCGACGGCGGCCAGACGGCCGCTCTTGGGGATGACGGTGCGGGCCACGCCCTTGTAGCGGCGGGCCTCCTCGCGCAGGGTCTCCTCCTGCACGAAGCGCAGGTGCTTGTGGCGTCCGGGCCACTCCTCCTCGGCCCGGGAGAGGCGGTCGAGGGTGAGTTCCCCGGCCGGGACGAGGCGGCTCTCGCCGCCGCCCGGCTCCTCGATCCACAGGCTGCAGTTGCGTACGTAGGCGTCCACGTCGGTGGGGAAGAAGAGCTCCCCCTTGGTGCACATGAGCACCGGTTCGTAGGCGCGGAGGAGTTCGAGATCAGATTTCGCGGCCATGGTTCGCACCAAGCTAGTGCATTCCGGAGACGCTCCGTACCGGTGCGGCGCAGTGGCGCAAGTGACGGATGTCGCTTGTGGGACGGGGCTGGCGAGCGCGCCCCAGTATCGCGTTCCAGGGAGGAAATCACTTGCCAACTTGGAAAGTTAGTGCCATGCTGACAACAGGTTGAGCGAACGGAGAACGATATGCGCAGGAACGAGGCGCTGGACGCGCTGGAGCGGGCGGAGACGGTGGGGACGCGGGTGCGCTCGCGGGGCGGGTGGTACACGGTCTACGGCGCGGTGTTCGGCGTCGCGACGATGGCCCTGGTGCTGGTGGTCGGCCTGTTCCCGTCCCCGCCGGTCATCGCCGCCTCGACCGCGGGGTTCGGTGCGGCCATGGCGGTGATGACGGTGTTCGCCGTCCGCCAGCCGGTGCAACCGCGGGGGTACGCTTCCCTGCACCTGTGGACGATGGGGGTGTGGGGCGTGCTGTACGCGGTCACCCTCTTCGTCGGGACGTACGCCTTCCCCGAGGACCCCGCGTGGTGGGTGCCCGGGGCCCTGGCCTGCGCGGCGCCGCCGCTGGTGGCGGCCTACGTGTCCCTGCGCCGGAGCAGGAGCGCCTGATGGAGCACCCGCGCAGCAGGCTGGACGAGGTGATCCACTCCCCCGTGCGCTTCTCGGTCGTGGCGGCGCTGGCCGCCGTGGACCGAGCGGAGTTCCGTTTCGTGCGCGACACCGTCGAGGTCTCCGACTCGGTGCTGTCCAAGCAGGTCACGGTGTTGGAGAACGCGGGCTACGTGAAGGTGCACAAGGCCGCGGTGGGGCGGCGCACCCGCACCTCCCTGTCCCTGACCGGCGAGGGCCGGGCCGCCTTCGAGCAGCACGTGCTGGCGCTGCGCGAGATCGCCTCGGGCGCCTACGTCCACGTTCCCTGGGCCGAGTGACCCCGGTTCCTCAGGCCGCCCGGCCCGACATCACCTCGGCCCCTTCCGGCAGGACTCCCCCGTCGGGCCGGTGCGCGTCGGCGGTGGCGGGTTCCACCGCCCGGTCGGGCACGGCGGGCCTGCGGGAGCCGTCGCCCCGGGCCGCCCCCGCGCCCGCGACCACCACCAGGGCCATGCCCGCGACCTGTACGAGGGCGGGCGCCTGGCCGATGACCACCAGGCCCATCACCAAGGCGACCGCCGGTTCCAGGCTGGAGAAGGTGCTGTAGGCGGTGCGGCTCATCCGCTGGAGGGCCACCATCTCCAGCAGGAAGGGCACCATCGGGAACAGCAGCGCGATGAGCAGGGTGAACAGCACGAGGTCGGGGTCGAAGTCGGCGACCAGGCCGGGGGCGCCCAGCGGCGCGCTGACCACCGCTCCCACGGTCATGGTCAGGGCCAGGCCGTGCACGGCGCCGAACCCCGCGCCCACCCGCTGGGTCAGCACGATGTAACCCACCACGCAGACCGCGCCGGCCAGGGCGAAGCCGACCCCGACCAGGTCGAGGTCGCCCTGCCAAGGGCGGGTCAGGCAGAGCACGCCCGCGCCCGCGGCGAGGATCCACACGAGTTCGCGGCGGCGGCGCATGGCGGCCACGGCCACCACGAGGGTGCCGAGGAACTCGATGGAGGTGGCGGTGCCGAGTTCGATCCGTGCCGTGGCCTCGGAGTAGAACAGCATCATCCCCGCGCTCGCTGTGCCCAGGATCACCACGGCGCCCAGTTCGCGCCGCGTCGCCGCGCGTACGGCCCGCGACAGGGAGCGACCGCCCAGGGCCAGCAGCAGGAGCGCGGCCCAGGTCAGCCGGAGCCAGGTGACGGTGGCGGGGCTGGCCTGGGCGAAGGCGGTGACGGCCAGCGCGCTGCCGGTGTGCAGGGTGAACATGCCGATGAGCAGCATGAACGGCGCCGGGACCCCGAAGCGGGCACGGCGGAGCGAGGGAGCGAGAGAGCGGATCACCCGACCATTGCACCGACGGGATTCGTTTCTGTCCACGGACCGTTGGTTGACGGACCATGTAGTTTCGGTGGATGGATTTCACCCGGTTGCGCCTGCTGGTCGAACTGGAGCGCCTGGGCACGATGGCGGCGGTGTCCGAGGTCACGGGCATGAGCACGTCGGCGGTCTCCAAGCACTTCGCCGTCCTGGAGCGGGAGGCGGGCGTCCCGCTGATCGCGCCCGACGGGCGGCGGGTGCGCCTGACCCCGGCCGGGCGGCGGCTGGCCGAGCACGCGGTGGGCATCCTGGCGCGGGTGGAGGCGGCGCGGGCGGAGTTCGACGGCGAGGGCGAGCCGACCGGCCGCGTCGACCTGGTGATGTACACCACAGCGGCGCCCCTGGTGCTGCCCGCGCTGCGCCGCCTGAGGCGCGACCACCCCGGGATCGACATCCACCTGACCGAGCACGAGTCCGAGCACGCGCTGGAGCTGCTCCAGGACGGGCGGGCGGACCTGGGGGTGGTGTACCAGTACAGCCTGCTTCCCCGGGATTTCCCGGGGACACTGACGGTGCACCCGATCGGGAGCGAGGACCTGCTGCTCGCCCAGCCCTCGGAGGGCGCCGACAGCCGGACCCTGACCCGGCGGCGGCTGCGGGAGCTGACGGACGCGGCGTGGATAGCCAGCCCCTACCGGCGCGACGAGGAGGCTCTGGTCCAGCGCATGTGCGCCGAGGCCGGGTTCACGCCGCGCATCGTCCACCGGATCGACAACCTGGAGCTGTTCGAGGAGCTGGCGGCGGAGGGCCTGGGGGTGGGCGTGGTGCCGCGGCTGTCGGCGGTGACCCGGCGCGGGGTGGCGCACGCGCCCCTGGGCGAGCTCGGCGGGGTCCGCCGGGTCTACCTGGCGGGCCGCACCGGCGGATGGGCGTGGAAGCCCATCCGGCTGGTGGCGGAGTACCTGCGGGAGTCGGCCGCGAACGTGCTGGGCGGGGTGGCCGGGTAGGGCCGGGCCCGCGAACAGGGCGGGGTGCGCGGGCGGCGCGGGACGGCCGGGCGGGGCCGGGGCGCCTCAGCCCGCGACGGCGAAGGGCCCCACCGACGGCACGGGGACCTTGCTGGCGGCCTCGCGCATGGCGGTGAGCAGGGGCTCGGGCGAGGAGCCCGCGCGGGAGAGGGCGACGATGTGCCGGCGCGCGCTCTCGCGCACGCCCCGCACCACGATCCGCGGCGTGCTCAGGCCGGTCCAGGCCAGACGCGGCATCAGGGCGACGCCCAGCCCCGCCTGCACCAGGGAGAACACCGCGCTGAAGTCGTCCACGGTGTGCACCACGCGGGGCTGGAAGCCCGCCTGGTGGGCGGCGCCGGACACGCACTCGTGCCAGGCGGTGCCGGGCGCGGACAGGATCCAGTCCTCGTCGGAGAGGTCCTCGGCCAGGTGGAGGCTGGTGCGCGCGGCCAGCGGGTGCTGGTACGGCAGGATCGCGTCGAACAGCTCGACCATGACCGGGTCGACGCGGAAGTCCGGGTCGCCGCTGGCGGGCAGGTGGCCGGTGGACATGGTCAGGGCCGTGTCCAGGCGGCCCGAGCGCACCATCTCGGCGCTGTGCTCGGGGTCGGCCTGGACGACCTCGAAGGACCAGTCCGGGTGGCTCGTGCGCAGGCGCGCAAGGGCCGGGGCGATGAGGTCGCTGATCCCGGTGGAGAAGGCGCCGATCCGGACGACGCCGCGGTCGCCCTCGGCGTACTCGGCCAGGTCGGCGGTGGCGCGCTCCATCTCCGCGAAGATGACGTGCGCGCGCTTGAGCAGGACCCGGGCGGCCCCGGTGAGCAGGAATCGGCGGCCGTTGCGTTCGACGAGGGGGACCCCGGCCTCCTTGGCCAGGGCGGCGAGCTGCTGGGAGACCGCCGACGGGGTGACGTTGAGCGCCTCCGCGGTCGCCGCCACCGTGTGGTGGTGGTCGAGTGCCTGGAGGAGCTGTAGTCGCCGAACGTCGATCATGACCTCCAACTTATGGCAGTACGTACAGATTTCAGGGTGGTTTCGCTCGCGTTGCACAGGTTAGGGGCGTGATTCCATGCACACCGCCAGCGAGCTCTCCGCCAAAAGAAAAAACCGATCTTCTTCTCTTTCGGCAATCTCCGACACCTCTTTCTCCGTGTCGAGCACGTTCCGGTCGATACGGACACGTACAGTCGGTTCCACAGCTCAACCACGGGTCAGCCCCGGGGGGATCAGCACCCAATGCTGGTGAAACGGGTGAGAAAAACATGCAAAATTCGCTGATGACCAAACCTCGACAGTCCGACGTCGGTGTGCTCAGCTTCCGCTACCTGGGAGCTCACGAGGTGGAGGAACTCGCGGACCTGTGGGGCGCCCTCCACCAGCAGCACACCCTGACGGCCCCGCACCTGGCGGACATCATCGGCCCCGTGAGCCTGGACGAGTCCTGGAGGCGCCGCCGCGCCCAGTACACGTCCTGGCTCGCCGACCCCGAGACCCTGGCGATCCTCGCCGAGAGCAACGGCGACCTGGCCGGGTACGCGATGGTCACCATCCGCGACAACGCCCAGGGCAGCTGGGACCGCGGCGCGCGGGGCGCGGTCGTGCAGACCTTCGCCATCGACCCCGAGTACACCGGGAGCGGTGTGGGCTCCAAGCTGCTGGAGGAGGTGCGCCGCCAGCTCGCGGGCATGGGCGTGCGCGACATCGAGTTCTCCGCGCTGGCCACGGCCTCCGAGGACATCCGCTTCCTGGAGGAGGAGGGCTTCCGGCCCTTCGTGACCACGATGGTCTGCCGCGTGGACGCCTTCGGCGCCCACGACTAGCGGACTGGCCGGAACCGTTGCTGGTGTGGCGCAAGGACTCTGAACTGCAGTGATCTTGTACTTATAGTCAATGTCGGCGCTCGAACCTCGCTATAAGTACAAGATCACGGCGTGTGGGGCGAGTCCGGCGAACCTCTGTGGTCAGTACGACTAGCGCCCGGAAGAGGAAACCCCCTTTCGGCCTCCCGGAGGCCGAAAGGGGGTTTTCGCGTCAGCCCGGGCCCTACAGGCGCCCGGTCGCCCCTCACCGACACACCCCCGCGCCGCGCGGGGGCGAACCGCTACGCTCACCCCGTGGCCTCCGACTCCAACACCTGCAACTTCCCCGGCTGCGACCGGCCGGTGCCCCGCGCCTCCTCGCCCGGCCGCCCGCCGCAGTACTGCGACCTCCCCGAGCACACCCGCTGGCGCGCCTGGAAGGAACGCCAGCGCCAGACCCAGGAGGCCGAACGCCAGGAGGAACTGGCCCGCGCCGCCCAGGAGCCCCCCGCCGCCGACTCCGCCGGGCCCTCCCCCCAGGCCGCCTCCTCCCCCTCCTTCACCACCGAACCGGTCACCTCCGCGCGCCTGCGCGCCGACGACCTGCTCACCCGCTTCGCCGTCCAGGGCGAGCAGCTCACCGCCACCCTCCGGGCGGCCACCGAGGCCTTCTCCACCATGACCGACCCGGCCGCGGCCGAGGCCCAGGTGGAGGCCGCCCGCCTCGCCGGGGCCCGGCACGCCGCCGAGGCCGACGCCGCCCGTCTGGAGGCCGAGAACCGCCGCCGCGAGGCCGAGAGCGCCCGGCGCGTGGCCGAGGACGCCGCCGCCTCCGCCGTCGCCGCCACCCAGGAGGCCGAGCGCATCGCCGAGGAGGCCCTGGCCGCCCGGGACGCCGCCGAGGCCGAGCGCGACCGGCAGCTCGCCCTCGCCGACCAGGCACGGCTCGAACGCGACGCCGCCGCCGCCGAGGCCAACGCCGGGCTGGCCAGCGCCGAACGCCGCATCGCCGAGCAGGCCGCCCGGGCCCGCGGGGAACTGGAGCACGAGCGGGCCGAGGCGGCCCGGCGGCTCCAGCACGCCCGCGCCGAGGCCGAGGGGCTGCGCGCCGAGACCGCCGAGCACGCCCGTCAGCGCGACGAGGCCGTCCTGGCCGCCGAGAGCGCCCGGGCCCGCGCCGCGACCGCGGAGGAGCGCGCGGGCGAGGCCGCCCGGAGCCTGGCCTCCGAACGGGACCGCTTCGACGCCGAACTGGAGCGGACCCGCGAGCGCCTGGAGTCGGACCGCGCGGCGGCCGCCGCCGAGCGCGAACGCCTCACCGCCGAGCTGGAGCGGCTCCGCGCCGACCGCGAGCGCCTGGCGGCCGACCTCGACACCCAGCGCCGCAACGCCGAGATCACCCTGGCCGAGTCGCGGGAGGCCGCCGCCGCGCGCCTGGCCCTGGCCGAGGAGGCGCGCGACCGGGCCGTGGCCCGCGCCGAACTGGCCGAACAGCGCGCGGAGCGCGCCGAGTCACCCTCCGCCGGGCAGGACGCCGAACACACCACCACGTAGCAGCCCGCTCCGAACGGCCCTGCCCCCTACGGATGTCCAGTCAGTCACCTAAGTACCGGTTCGTCCCGGTCTAGGATGGGAATCGTGCGAGATCTGGGAACCACTGGAGACACCGGACCGATGAGCGTGGGTGGTTCCCCCGGCGAAGGATCAGGACCCGAACGCGTCGAGGTGGGCGAACGCCCCCACCCCAGGGTCGACCTGCGGGCGCTGTTCGGACTCCAGCCCGGCGCCTGGGCGTGGACCACCGCGGTCAAGGCCGCCGTGTCCATGTCGCTCTCCTTCGCCCTGGCCACGTGGCTGTTCGGCTCCGAGGTCGGCACCCTGGCCGCCCTGGGCTCCATGACGGTCCTGTACGAGAAGAAGACGCCCTACGTCTACCGGTCGGCGGCCCTGGCCCTGGTCGGCCTGGGCTTCGTCGCCAGCGTCGCCCTCGGCTCCCTGGCCTCGGCCCTGGCCTCCTGGGCGCCCGTGTTCTCCATCGGCCTGACCGCCGGGATCGCCACCTGGGTGTGCGCCGCCTGGCGGGTGGACAGGCCCGGCCCCCTGTTCTTCGTCCTGGTCGGCGCGATCTCCACCATCGCCCCCGGCGGCCTGGCCGACGTCCCCCTGCACGCCCTGGTGGCCGCCCTCGGCGCGGCCATCGGCTGGTCGGTGTCGATGTCGGGCGCGCCCGTGCGCGCCCGCCACCCCGAGTACCGCGCCGTGGCCGGGGCCTACCGCCAGCTCGGCTCCCTGCTGCGCGCCGTGGGCACCCCCGACCTGGACCACGCCCAGCACGAGGCCTCGGTGGCGGTGGCCGACGCCTGGCGGATCGTCCTGCTGGCCCAGACCCGCGGCTACCGCACCAGCCCCGAGGCCGCCCGGCTGCGCTCCCTGCTGCGCTGGGTCTCCGACGTGCACCTGGCCACCACGCAGGTGTGCATGGCGCGCCCCACGACCCTCCCCGAGAAGGCCGCCGATTTCGCCGAGCGCATGGCGCTGGCCGTGGCCGACCCCTCCCGTGGCCCCGACCCCGACGAACTCGACGAGCTGCGCCGGGGCCTGCGCCCCCGATCCCTGGAGGCCCGGCTCTACGGCCAGCTGGCCCGGGCCGCGCAGGCCGCGCGCCGCTCCTCCCACGATGACGACGAGCACGCGGCGACCCTGCACGACGAGCGCTATCCGGCGCTGTGGGACGCGCTGCGCTCCAGCCTGGGCTCGGACTCGCTGGTGCGCCCCACCGCGCTGCGCATGTGGGCCACGGTGACCGCGGCGGGCGCGTTCAGCCTCCTGCTGGGCCTGGACCACTACTACTGGGTGGGCCTGACCGCGACCGCCGTCCTCCAGGCGGGCAGCGTGGTCCTGACCATGAACCGGGCCCTCCAGCGGTCGCTGGGCACCCTCGTGGGCGTGTTCATCGGCGCCGCGCTGATCGCGGCGCACCCGCCGCTGGTCGTGGTCATCGTGCTCGCCGCGCTGTTCCAGGGGCTCACCCAGCTGGTGGTGGGCCGCAACTTCTTCTACGCCTCGGTCCTCGTGACGCCGATGGCGCTGCTGCTGGCCGGGACCGCCGCGCCCGACCCCATCACCGACCTGGCCGGGTCGCGCATCATCGACACCGTCGTGGGCTCGGTGTTCGGCCTGCTGGGCTCGCTGCTGCTGTGGCGCAAGGCGTCGGCGACCCGCCTGCCCCAGGCCATCACGAGCGTGCTGGAGACCTCGCGCGAGTGCATCATGGCGGTCCTGGACCAGGACGTGGAGATCGGCCCCGAACGGCGCTACCGGCTGCGCAGGGACATGCGCGCGGCCCTGGTCAACCTGCGCGGGGTCTACGACAGCGCGATCGGGGACGCGCCGCGCGCGGCGTCCACGCTGCCGCTGTGGCCGGTGGTGGTGGCCACCCAGCGCACCGGATACCTGGCGCTGTCGGCGCTGGCCCGGGACAGGCCCGAGTCGTCGGGCGCCATCACCCTGCAACGGGTGGACCTGGCCTTCGGCGAGCTGATCGCCTCGATGAGGGAGCGCCGCACGCCCCGTATGGGCGCGATCCCCCGGCTGCCCGCCTACCCCAGGATCAACATGGAGCTGCGGGCGCTGTCCAACGCGATGACCAGCGCGGTCGCCCAGGACGAGCGCGCGGCGCGACAGGAGGCCGAGCGGCGGGCCCAGCGCGAGCACCGCCGGGCCCAGAAGGACCTGGACGCCGACCTGTGAGTCCGCCCCGGACCCGCCCCCGGCCGCCGGGGGCGCGGCCACCGGGGGCGCGGACGGTTCAGTCCACGAGGGCGAAGGCCCGCACGGGGAAGGCGGCCATCCCGCGGATCTTGGCGGGCACCGCGAAGAAGGTGAAGCCCGCCTCGGGGAGCTGGTCGAGCAGGCACAGGTGCGAGACGACGGGGACGCCCGCGGCGAGCAGGACGGCCAGCGCCGGGCGGGCGCCCTCGGCGGCGGGCGAGGGGTCGTCCACGCCGACCGCGTCGATGCCCACCAGGGTGGCGCCGCCGTCGATGAGCGCCTTGGCCGCCTCCTCCGTCAGGTACGGGTGCTCGGGGTCGCCGTAGGAATCGGTCCGCCAGTGCCGGTCCCAGCCGGTGCGCACCAGCACGGCGCGTCCGCGCACGTCCAGGCCGGAGAAGACCTCCGGGCCGATCCTGGCGGAGCCGGTGGGGACGACCACGCCGGGCAGGTCGGCCACGCGGGACAGGTCCAGGTCGGCCAGGTCTGCGCCGTCCCGGTAGCGGTGTGCGGGCGTCTCCACGTAGGTGCCGGTGGCGCCGACCATCGTGACGCGGCCGCTGCTGGTGCCGTGACCGGGAACGGCGCCCGGGACGGCGGTGCTCTCCTCGACGGCGGGTTCCGGCAGACCCGGAGAGGTGGTCATCCCGTCGGTGATCTGGTGGCTGACGTCGACCAGTTTCGGCATGGCTGTTCTTCCTCGCTCGCGCGTCCGGGGAAAGACCCCTGACCTGCACCAGAGGTCTAGACCATAGCCTAGCGCCTGTGACCGGCGCCACGGCACCCGCGTCCGGCCCCGATCACACCCTCCGGCCACGTCCTCCACCCCGCGGCCCCGATAAGCTCGGAAGACACGGACACGGGAGCCCTCCGCACGTCCGTCACCCCCGCACGGACCACCCCACCCCGAGAAGAGGCGACCGAGTGACCCTGTACGGAGCGGCCAAGACCGTCATCGCGCCCGCCACACGCGTGGTGTGGCCCCAGCGCGTGGAGGGCGCGCACCACGTCCCCCGCCGCGGTCCGGTGATCCTGGCCGTCAACCACCTGGCGCTGATCGACCCGCTCTTCATCGGCGTGGCCTGCCCCCGGCCGGTGCGCTTCATCGCCAAGCAGGAGCTCTTCGACGAGGGGACCCTGCCCCGGCGGCTGTTCACCCGCGCGCTGCGGGCCATCGGCCAGCTCTCGGTGGACCGGCGCCCGGGCCAGAGCGCCCAGGAGGCCATGGACAACAGCCTCGGGGTGCTGGAGAGCGGCGAGGTCTTCGGGATCTTCCCCGAGGGGACGCGCTCCCCCGACGGCCGCCTCTACCGCGGGCAGACGGGCCTGGCCTGGCTGGCGCTGACCACGGGCGCCCCGGTGGTGCCGGTGGCGCTGGCGGGGACCGAGCGGATCCTGCCCCCCGGACGCAGGGTGCCCTCCCTCAACCGCGTGGGCGTGCGCTTCGGCGAGGCGGTGGACCTGTCGCCGTGGGAGGGCCGGGCGGACAGGGCGCGCCCGCGCCGCGAGGCCACCGACGCCATCATGGCCGCGATCGCCAAGCTGTCCGGGCAGGAGCAGGTGCCCCGGTTCGCCGCCTCGGTCAAGGCCGAACTGGAGCAGGGTCGGCCCGCGGGCCAGTAGGGTCGTTCTTCGGGGGAGCGGACTCCCCCTCCCCCGCGGGCGAGCGCCCCGGGACGCGGAACCGCCCCTGCGCGCGGTGACTTTCTTCACAGCCCGTTCGGAACTGGGGAACCGGTGACAGGGCGTTGACTCCTGGTTGAGGGACCTTTCAGGGCACCGGCGACAGCCTCCCCACCTGGTCCTACCGGGTTCTGCCTGGAGCAGAGGCCCCGCGGGGCCTTCGGGGCCCGCCACACGGCCCTGGGGCGGGGAGCGGAATTCTCTACCTTTATAGTAGGTTTTCCCGGTGCCAACACCGGATAGATTAGGCAAGCCTTACCTTTTGATGGCGTCCGACTCTGGCGCGAAGACTTGGAGCTGTGCGATGACGCGACCACTGCGAGTGGGAATCGTGGGTGCGGGCCCCGCGGGGATTTACGCCGCGGACCTGCTCACCAAGGACGAGACCCTGTCCGCGTGCGGCACGTCCGTCAGCATCGACATCCTCGACAAGCTGCCCTCCCCCTACGGCCTGGTCCGCTACGGCGTCGCCCCGGACCACCCCCGGATCAAGCAGATCCAGGGTGCGCTGCACAAGATCCTGGACAAGCCGGAGATCACCTTCTACGGCAACGTCGAGTACGGCGTGGACCTCAAGCTGGAGGACCTGCGCCACCACTACGACGCGGTCGTCTTCGCCACGGGCAGCGACCGCGACCGGCCGCTGGACATCCCGGGCGTCGACCTGCCCGGCAGCCACGGCGCCGCCGACTTCGTCTTCTGGTACGACTCCCACCCCGACGTGTCGCCGTCCTGGCACGTCGAGGGCACCAGCGTCGCCGTGATCGGCGCGGGCAACGTCGCCGTCGACGTCGCCCGCATCCTCGCCAAGAGCGCGGAGGACCTGCTGGAGACCGACATCACCGACAACGTGTACGAGGGGCTGCGCGCCAAGCAGGTCACCGACGTCCACGTCTTCGCCCGCCGCGGCATCGCCCAGTGCAAGGCCACCCCCATGGAGCTGCGCGAGCTGGACAAGCAGCCCGGCGTCGAGGTCATCGTCTACCCCGAGGACTTCGACATGGACGAGGGGAGCCTCCAGGCCTGCGAGGACTCCAACCAGGTCAAGACCAACGTCAAGGTCCTCCAGAACTGGGCGATCCGCGACCCGCGCGGCGCCGAGCGCCGCCTGCACCTGCACTTCCTGCACAGCCCGGTGGCCGTGCTCGGCGAGGACCGCGTCACGGGCTTCCGGACCGAGCGCATGGAGCTGACCGGCGACGGCGGCGTCCGGGGAACCGGCGAGTACGTCGACCACGAGGTGCAGGCCGTCTACCGCGCCATCGGCTACCTGGGCTCGCCCCTGGCCGACCTGCCCTTCGACGAGGAGCGCGGCGTCGTCCCCAACTCCGAGGGCCGGGTCCTGGACCTGGACGAGGAGCCGATGGACGGCGTGTACGCCACCGGCTGGATCAAGCGCGGTCCCGTGGGCCTCATCGGCCACACCAAGGGCGACGCCCTGGAGACGGTCACCAACCTGGTGGCCGACCGCGAGGCCCTCACCCCGGCCTCCGAGCCCGACCCGGTCGCCTTCCGCGCCCTGCTGGAGGAGCGCGGCGTCCACTACACCACGTGGGAGGGCTGGCAGCGGATCGAGGCCCGGGAGGAGGAGCTGGGCGCCGAGCGCGGGCGCAAGCGCCTCAAGCTCCTCTCCCGTGACGAGCAGACCAGCATCGCGCGCCAGGAGTAGCCTCCGGTTCGCGGGCTTCCCGGCCGGTCCCGCGCCCCTCTGCGGGACCGGCCACCGCATTCCCCGCCTCGCCCGGAAGTACCGTGAGATTGCGCATGCGCCGCATCTCCCGGTAGCGGAACAACGGCCCGGCCCGATGGGTTAGAGTCACTGTTGGTCGGTGTGGTAGCAAGTGTCCCCCGGGCCTCAACAACAGCCTTCGCGGAATACCGCGTCCGGCCCCGCCTCCGGGTGGGTGACCGTACGGCCAGGAGCCCCGTTGTGCCCCGCGCCGAGAGGCGACCGCCATGCCGACCCTCATCCTCGTGCCCCGCTCCCACCGAGGTGGGAGCGGGGCATCGTGGTATCTCCAGCCAATCCAGTGAAGGACGGTCAGGCGTGGACGAACGGTCCCCCCGGCAACCGGATTCCTCCGGGCCGCCCGAAGCATCGCACGACACCCCGGCGCACCCCTCGCGCCCCGCGAACCCCTACCGCATCCCCCAGCGCACCCAGGGGCCCCCGCCCGCGGAACCCGTGACCCCGTCCGCGCCCGCCCCTCCTCCGCAGCCCGACTTCCCGGAGCGGTCCGCCGGGTCCTGGGACACGCCCGCCCCCGCCTCTTGGGACGGGCCCCCGCACGGAGGAACCGCCGACGACGGCTGGGGCGCTCCGTCCGCGCAGGACTGGGAGCCCTCCCGGCACGAGGGCCCCGGCGGCCACGGCCACGCGGCGCACCCGCAGGAGCCCGCCTCCTGGGACACCCCCGCCCCCGCCGACTCCAGCGGTCCCTACGCCGCGCCTCCGCCCCATGGGGGCTCCGCCGCGTGGGACGACGCCTCCGGCCGCCACGGGGCTCCCGGCGCGGACTCCCCCTCCGGCCCCGGCCAGGACCGCGCCGAGGACTGGAACGCCCCCTACCCCTCGGCGCAGGGCCCCTCCGGCGACTGGAGCGGGTCCCGGACCCGCGGCGACGAGGCGCACGAGTCCTGGCAGGACGTCCCGGATCCCCGGCACGGCGTCCGCGAGCCCGCCGCCGGACACGGTCCCGCGCACGGCCGCACCGACACCTGGGACGACGACCCCTATCCGGGTCAGCCCGTCCACCACGGCGACACCCCCTACCCGGGCGGGGCGCCCCTCCCGGCGCAGGACCACGGCGGCCGCGGTGAGACCGGCCCCCAGCGCGGCCAGGGATCCCCGGACGGCTTCGAGTACCTCTACGGCGGCGGCCCGGGCTCCGGCGGACCGGACGACCCCGACCGCCACGGGGACGACGGCTACGACTCCGGCCCCCCGCCGCGCAAGTCGCGGCGCGGACTGCTCATCGGCGTGCTCTCCGCCGTCGTGGTGCTGCTGCTCGTCGGCGGCGGCGCGTCCTGGTACGTCCTGACGCTGCCCGAACCCGGGGAGGCCACCGCCGAGTACGAGGCCGCCTGGGAGGCGCAGGACTACGAGCGCCTGGCCGCGGTCACCCGGGGCGGCGACGCCGCCGCGGTGCTCGGCGGGATCGACTCCGGGCTGGGCGTCGACTCCATCGCGGTGGAGGTCGGCACGGTGTCCGCCGACGGCGGCACCGGCAGCGCGCCCTACGAGGTCACCGTGTCGCTGACCAACGCCGACGACTGGGGCTGGGAGGGCGAGCTGCCCCTGGTCCGCGAGGACGGCGAGTGGTGGGTGGAGTTCTCCCCCGAGGTCGCCTACCCCGGCCTGGGCGAGGGCCAGGTCCTGGCCCGCACCGCCGTGTGGGGCGAGCGCGGCAACATCCTGGCCGCCGACGGCACCGCACTGGACGGCGGCAACGTCTCCGGTTCGCTCCAGATGATCGCGGGCTCCCTGGGCGAGGCCACCGCGGAGGACGTCGAGCGGCTCGGCCCGGCCTACAGCGTCGGTGACACCGTGGGCGTCAGCGGCCTCCAGCGCACCTACGAGGAGCGGCTGGCCGGAGAGGCCGCCACGACCATCCTCATGGTCGACGCGGCCGCCGCCGAGGACACCGACTCCCTGGAGGCCACCGAGGAGAACACGGTGGCCACCCTGGACGGCGCCGACGGCGAGGACATCACCACCAGCATCGACATGGCCGTCCAGAACGCGGCCTCCAACGCCATCATCGACTCCCCCGACCCGGCGGGCCTGGTGGCGGTGCGCCCCTCCACCGGGGAGATCCTGGCCGCGGCGAACGTGCCCGGCGGGTTCAACCGGGCCTTCGAGGGCCAGTACCCGCCCGGATCGTCGTTCAAGATCATCTCCTACAGCTCGCTGCTGGACAACGGGATGAGCATGGACTCCACCATGAACTGCCCCAAGGAGTACGACCTGGGCGGGTGGCCGTTCGTCAACGCGGGCGACGCCGAGTACGGCGCCCAGACGGTGACCGAGGCGTTCGCGACCTCCTGCAACACCGCGCTGGTGGAGCAGGTCGGCGACCGGCTCAGCTCGGACACCCTCCAGGCCAGCGCCGAGCAGTTCGGCATGAACGCGCCGCTGGACATCGGCGTGCCCACGCTCGAACCGTCCTTCCCGGCGGTGGACAGCGCCACCATGCTGGGTGCCCAGAGCATCGGCCAGGGCCAGATCCTCACCTCGCCGCTGCACATGTCCACGGTGCCCGCGGCGGTCGCCGACGGTTCCTGGCGCCACCCGGTGCTGGTGACCGAGCCCGCCCAGGAGGGCCTGCCCGAGCCCCGGGCGATCGCCCAGGCCGAGGCGCTGCGGACGATGATGCGCGCGGTCGTCACCGAGGGCACCGCCGAGGACGTGCCCTTCCAGGGCGAGGTGCACGCCAAGTCGGGCACGGCCGAGTTCGGCACCGCCGAGGACGCCGACGAGGACGGGGAGCTGCCCAGCCACGCCTGGATGGTCGGCTTCAAGGGCGACGTGGCCTTCGCCGTGGTGGTCGAGGGCGGTGGCGGCGGCTCGTCCGTGGCCGGCCCCCTGGCCGCCAGTTTCACCAACGCCCTCTGAGGCGGATCCGCCGCGACGGCGCGTACCGGCCCCGCCGGTGCGCGCCGTCGGCGTGTTCGGGGTCGGTGCCGGTTCCCGGCGTCTACGATGCCCCTGGCTCCGCCACGTGCCGCGGTCCCGTCCCCGGCTTTTCCGGGGCCGGTCGGCCCCGTGTCTCCGGTCCGGGGCATGTGCTCTCCCCAAGCAGGAAAAATCCGACCCAAAACAACCAATTATTACTTTAAGCTATTTAGTGACTACGAAGAGTTAAGAGACGGGAACCCGGGGCAGATCTACGGATGGCGCCAGGAGAACGGTTCCCCCGAGGGTCGAGCTGGGGGGATCGGCGCCACCGGACCGACAGATCGTCGGTCCGCCTCGAAAGGACACAGGATGAACCGCAAGACTCTCACTCGGATCGCCTTCGCCTCCGTCGCCGTTCCGGCCCTGGCCTTCGGCGCCCCGGCCACCGCCATGGCGGACAGCTTCTTCTCGGGTGAGTCCAGCGCCGCCGGCCCCGAGGGCGCCGCGAGCCACAGCGTGACCGCGATCGCCTTCGACGGCGGCGACTACGGCCACGGCCACAAGAAGGACGACAAGGGCGACGACCACTGGGACGGTGGCGGCTCCTTCTACAAGAAGAGCGCCACCTGGGCGGGCCACGACGGCGCCGCCTCCCACAGCATCGTGAGCGGTGCGAACTAGGCATCCCGTTTCCGTCGGGCGCGGCGGCCGACACGGCCGCCGCGCCCGGCGGGCGTGACCCGACCCAACCCGAGGAGGGGAAGGACGATGGTCCGACTACGACGAGCGCTGTCCCTGACCGGTGTGGCCTTCGGCCTGGCGCTGGGTGCGCCCTCGGTCGCGATGGCCGACACGGTCTTCGAGAAGGACTTCGGCAGCGCCAGCGCCGAGGGTGCCACCATGACCGTGGTCCACAGCCGCGTCGGCGACGACGGCAAGGTCTTCTACGAGTACGTGACCTACACCGCCTCCATGCACGGAGCCACGGTGGACAGGACCACCAGCAAGGCGAACTGAGTTCCCGCGAGGTTGCGGGCGGGCGGCCTTCACGGCTGTCCGCCCCTGGTGTGCGCGGGCGCGGCGCGGTACACGCGCCCCCGCGCACGGAAGGTGGAAAGACATGCGAAACCTGCTTCGAGGCCGTGTCCTCGCGGGGATGGCGGCGGCGGCCGTGTGCTGCGCCGGTGTGACCGGCGCGGCCGACCCCGGCGACGTGTTCGCCGGCGGCGGCACCCCGTCCGCGACCCAGGGGACGGGCTCCGGCGGCGGCTGGCCCCCGCCGTGGACGCAGGAGGACCCGGCCGACCCCTGGCCCGAGGCCGAGGCCGAGGTCGTGCGGCTGGTCAACGAGAAGAGGCCCGGGTACGGGTGCGAGAAGCTGAGCGCCCACGAGCTGCTCACCCGGGCCGCGCGGGAGCACAGCCAGGCTGAGACGGGCGACAGCGGCTTCTCCGGCGGTGGGTTCTCCGGCGGCGGGTTCTCCGACAGCTCGTCGGCCAGGGACCGCGCCCGCGGCCTGGGGTACGCGCACCCCTCGGGCGAGATCGTGGCCAGCGGCTTCGAGACGGCCGAGGAGGCGGTGCACGCCTGGACGCGCCGCGGACACAACCAGGTGCTCGCCGACTGCGGCGCCGAGCACATCGGCGTGGGCGTGGTGAAGGGCGAGGACGGCCCCTACTGGACCGTCATCCTCGGCCACGGCGACTGAGCCGGACACGCGGAACCCGGGTCCCGTGACGGGCGGTGTGCACCCAACGCACACCGCCCGTCACGCGTCCCGGGCGACGTCCCGCGGCTCCGGATCGGGGCACCGGTCAGGAGGTGCCGACGGTCTCGGGCCCGTCCGGCGCGGGCTCCGGATCGGGTACCGGGTCACCGGTGGTCTGTGAGGTGTCGGTCGGCGCCGCCGGAGCGGACGGCTGCGGCGTGCTCGGGGTGAGTACGAACAGCATCACGAGCAGGCCCGCGGTGACCGCGGCGATCAGACCGCACGCCACCCATGGTTTCCAGCCGCCCAGACCGGGGTCGGCCGGAGCGTCGGGGTCCGCCGACCCGAAGGACTCCAGTCGTCCGGCCAGGTCCGGTTCCTCCTCGCTGAGCTGCCGCTCGATCTCCGCGAGGATTCTTCTCTCGTGCTCTCTCAGGGACATGGCACCCTCCTCGGCCACGGGGGGAAGGACTGTCGTCGCCAGACTTACAGTCTCCCCCGGGTGTACCTGAGATATCCAGGTGTGCACAGGTTTTCCGATGTGGGTTTCTATGCCCGATTCTGGGTAGAAAAATCCGTTCTCTTCGCAGGACACACCGCCGCCCCGGACCGGAGCGCGCGCCGCGCCGACGCGGGCCCGCGGGCCGGATCCGCCGGAAGTCAGCCCGGGTAGCACTCGACCTCGGCGGCCTTGACCCCCGCCCACACCGCGTCCCCCCGGGCCAGACCCAGCTCGGCCAGGGCCGCCGGGCTGATGTCGGCGGCCAGGGAGGGGCTCCCCGCCAGGTGCACCCGCACCTGGTCGCCGAACCGCTCGGTCCCCTCCACCCTCAGCCGCCACACGTTGCGCGGGCTGCCGTGCGGACGGTGCGGGTACAGGGCCACGGCGCGCGGCGGGAAGGCCACCAGGGCCGGTCCCCTGTGCGCCTCGTGCACCTCCACGCGGGCGGGCTCGCCGGACCCGTCGCCGTCCAGGGTGACGGTGGTGCCCTCGGCCGTGCCGCGGAAGAGGTTGAGCCCCACCAGCCGCGCGACGTAGGCGGTGCGGGGGCGCCGCGCCACCTCGGCGGGTTCGCCCTGCTGCACCACCCGGCCCTCCTCGATCACCGCCACCCGGTCGGCGAGCACCATGGCGTCGAGCGGGTCGTGGGTGACCAGCACCGTGGCCCCGTCGAACTCCTCCAGCAGGTGGCGCAGCCGGGCGCGCACGTCGATGCGGGTGCTGGCGTCCAGGGCGGCCATGGGCTCGTCGAGCAGCAGCAGGCGCGGGCGCACGGCCAGGGCGCGGGCCAGCGCCACCCGCTGGGCCTGGCCGCCGGAGAGGCGGCGCGGCCGGACGCGCGCGTGCGCGGACAGGTCCATGTGGGCGAGCAGCTCGGCGGCGCGCTCGCGGGCCGCCGCCCGCGACAGGCCCTGGCGGCGGGGGCCGAAGGCCACGTTGTCCAGGGCGCTCATGTGCGGGAAGAGCAGGTAGTCCTGGAAGACCATGCCGATGGGGCGGCGCTCCACGGGCGTGGTGGTCTGGTCGCGCCCGTCCACGAGGATCCGGCCGCCGGTGAGGGGCACCAGTCCGGCCAGGGCGCGCAGCGCCGAGGACTTGCCCGCGCCGTTGGGCCCCAGTAGGGCGAGGATCTCCCCCGGGCGCACCGTGAGGGAGGCCTCCAGGGTGAAGGCGCCCCGGCTCAGGCGCAGGTCCGCCTCCAGCGCGGGTGCGGGTGCGGGCGCGGTCGGGGACGTGCTGGAGGAAGGTGCAGATGTGCGTTCATGCCCGGAGGCGGGTGCGGCCGAAGGCGCGGATGTGCTTTCGGGGCGGGGTGTGGCCGAGGGTGTGGGTGTGCGTTCGGACGCCGGTGCGGGGCCAGGGCCGGGTGTGGGCCAGGGGTCGGGCATAGGCCCTGGGTCAGGCGCGAGTCCGGGGTCAGGTGTGGAGCCAGGGGCGGGCGTGGAGCCGGGGTCAGGGGTGGGGCCGGGTGTGCGTTCGGACGCTGGTGTGGGGCCGGGGTCAGGGGTGGGGTCGGGTTCGGGCTCGGCGGGGCCGTGGTTCGGGGCCATCAGGTGTTCGTCCACCTCTCGCGCAGGGTGGCCAGGACGGCCAGGCAGACCGCCAGCAGGATCAGGCTGAGCACGATGGCGGCCTCGGGGTCGCGCTGCATGGCCACGTACACGGCCAGCGGCATGGTCTGCGTGGTGCCGGGGAAGTTCCCGGCGAAGGTGATGGTGGCGCCGAACTCGCCCAGGGCCCGCGACCAGCACAGGACCGCGCCCGCCGCGATGCCCGGCAGCACCATGGGCAGGGTGACGCGGGCGAAGACGGCCGCCCGGCTGGCGCCCAGTGTGGCGGCGGCCTCCTCGTAGCGGCGGTCCGCGCCGCGCAGGGCGCCCTCCACGCTGATCACCAGGAACGGCATGGCCACGAACACCTGGGCCAGGACCACGGCGGCGGGGGTGAAGGGCAGAGTGACCCCGAACCAGGCGTCCAGGTACCGGCCCACGATCCCGTTGCGCCCCAGGACCAGCAGCAGCGCCACGCCGCCGACCACGGGCGGCATCACCAGGGGGACGGTGACCAGGGCGCGCACGAGGCGGCGCCCGGGGAAGTCGGTGCGGGCCAGCAACCAGGCCAGCGGCACCCCGAGGAGCAGGGACACGGCCGTGGCGGCGGTGGCGGTGGACAGGGACAGCCACAGGGCGGCCAGCACCTCGGGCTCGGCGAGGCGGCTGCCCATGGTGGACCAGGGCGCGCTGACCAGCAGGCCCGCCATGGGCAGCACGAGGAAGGCCACGCCCAGGAGCGCGGGCAGCACCAGGATCCAGGGCGGTCGCCCGGAGCGCACGCGCGGCGGACGGCGGCGCGGCGCCGCGGAGGCGGTGGGCGCGGCGGGGACGCGGTCGGCCGTCATGGCACCTCGAACCCGGCGGCCCGCAGGACCTCCTCACCGACCGGGGAGCGCACCAGTTCCACCCAGGCGGCGGCGAGCGCGGCGTCGGAGGTGGTGGAGACGACCCCGATGGGATAGTCGTTGACCACCTCGTCGGACTCGTCGAACGCGATGCCCTCGACCCGGTCGCCCGCGGAGACGACGTCGGTGGCGTAGACGAGTCCGGCGTCGACCTCGCCGAGTTCGACCTTGGTCAGGACCGCGCGCACGTCCTCCTCGTAGGTGTCGGGGGTGATCTCCAGCCCGGCCTCGTCCAGGACCGCGTCGGTGGCCGCGCCGCAGGGGACCTCCTCGGCGCAGAAGGCGACGGCGGTGTCCTCGTCCGCGAGGTCGGCCAGCTCCTTGACGTCGGCCGGGTTGCCCGGGGGCACGGCGATGCGCAGGGTGTTGGCGGCGAAGACGACGCCCTGCGCGCCGTGCTCCGCGGCCCAGTCGGGTTCCAGCCCCTCGCCCTCGACGACCCGGTCCATGGTGGCGGTGTCGGCGGAGGCGAAGACGTCGGCGGGGGCACCGGAGTTGATCTGGAGGGCCAGGTCGCTGCTGCCCGCGAAGTTGAGGACCACCTCGGTCCCGGGGTGCTCGGCCTCGAACTCCCCGGCGAGGTCGGTGAAGACGTCGGTGAGGGAGGCCGCGGCGAAGACGTTGAGCCGGTCGTCGGCCCCCTCCCCCGAGGAGCAGGCGGAGAGCGCGAGCGCGGACGCGGTCAGGGCGCAGGCCAGGCGGAGGGGACGGAAGGCGTGCTCACGCATGGCGCTCCCCGGTGGTCTCCACGACCACGTTGGTGGACTTGACCACCGCGGTGGCGACGGTGCCCACCTCCAGGCCGAGTTCGTCGGCGGCCTCGCGGCTCATCAGCGAGACCACGCGGTGGGGTCCGGCCTGGATCTCCACGCTGGCCATCACCCGGTCGCGGACGATGTCGGTGACCAGGCCGCGGAAGCGGTTGCGGGCGGAGGACAGGCGCCGCGCCGGGTCCTCGCCGGCGTCCGTGCGCATGAATCCGGCCAGGTCCGCGCCTTCGATCAGACGCCTTCCGGAGGCGTCACGGGTGGCGGACAGGCGGCCGGAGTCGACCCAGCGTCGGACGGTGTCGGCGCTGACGCCGAGGAGGTCGGCGGCCTCGCTGATGTGGAAGGTCGGCATGGGGACAACCTACTCCTGGCATCTGCTGGGGCAAAAGGGACTTTCCGCTAGCAGATACTTACTTTTCCGCCCTGGTTCTGGGATTTTGCGATAGAGGACCGCGCGGGGCCGGAGGGGCACCGGGCCGAGCGCCCCGGAGAGGGATCGGAGAGCGGCTTCCCCGGCGAACGGAAGCGGGCTCCGCCCGGGGAACGCCTCCCCGGCCGGAGCCCGTACGCTCCTCGTCCGCAGGTCAGCCGCGCACGTCGGCGACCTCGCTGACCGGACCCTCGGCGCGGTAGTCGTCCAGTGCGGTGACCACGTATCCGGCGCCGTTCTCCAGCGGCGCGGTGTCGGTCAGCGCCGTCTTCCCCGTCAGGCCCACGAGGTTCTCCGCGGTGACCGCCGCGCAGCGCTCCTCCTCGGACCCGGCGGCGGCCGCGTCGGCGGGGCGGCNNCGTCGACGGCCTCCCACGCCACGTCGACCCCCTCGTCGGCGGCCCGGGCCGTGACCCCGCCGACCGTGCCGACCAGCGGCCCCTGGCCCTCGGGCGCGTCGGAGAGCGGCGGCAGCGCGGGGTCGCCGTAGTGCTCGTCGGCCAGTGCGGCGTAGGCGTCGGAGGCCTGCTCGCGCAGGTTCTTGATGGAGAAGTAGACGTCGCCGTCCACCTGGGGCAGCTCGCCGGAGTAGTCCAGCTGGGTGCTGAGCGCGTCCTCGCCGGTCCAGCCGTCCTCGCCCACCCGATAGGCGGCCTGGCCGATGTACAGGTCCACGCCGGTGCCCTCGACCTCCTGGGCCCACCAGTCGGCCAGGACCTCGTAGTCGGCGGTGTCGAAGCCCCGTTCCCAGTACAGCTGCGGTGCGACGTAGTCGACCGTGCCCTCCTGGATCCAGGTGCGGGTGTCGGCGTACTGGGCGTCGTAGGACTGGAGGCCCGAGCTGGACGAGCCGCTGGGGTCGGTGGAGTCGTTGCGCCAGATGCCGAACGGGGAGATCCCGAAGCTCACCCAGGGCTTGGTCGCCTCGATGCCCTCGTGGACGTCGGCGATGAGCTGGTTGACGTTGTCGCGGCGCCAGTCGGCCCGGTCGTCGAAGCCGTCGCCGTGCTCCTCCCAGGAGGCGTCGTCGTCGAACTCCGCGCCCTCCTTGGGGTAGGGGTAGAAGAAGTCGTCGAAGTGCACGCCGTCGATGTCGTAGCGCTCCACCACGTCGAGGATCACGCGGGTCACCCACTCGCGGACCTCGGGGTTGCCGGGGTCGAGGTAGGCCTCGACGCCGTAGTCGACGAGCCACTCGGGGTTCTCCTTGGCCGGGTGGTCCTCGGCCAGGTTCTCGACGTCGGGGTCCTGGAAGCCCACGCGGTAGGGGTTGAACCAGGCGTGCAGCTCCAGGCCGCGCTCGTGCGCCTCGGCCACCGCGTACTCCAGCGGGTCGTAGCCGGGGTCGCCGCCCTGCTCACCGGTGAGGTAGCGCGCCCACGGCTCCAGGTCCGACTCGTAGACGGCGTCGGCGGTGGGGCGCACGTGCAGGAAGACCGCGTTGAGTCCCATTCCGGAGGCGTCGTCGAGGTAGGCGTCGAGCTCGGCCTTCTGCTCCTCGGCGGAAAGGCCCGGCTCGGAGGGCCAGTCGATGTTGCGGACCGTGGTCAGCCACGCCCCGCGCATCCGCCGCTCCGCCCCGCCGTCCCCGCACCGGACGGAGTCGGCGGTCCCTGACCCACCGCCGGTCCGCGGCTCCTCGGCGTCGGTGCCCTGGGCGGTGCAGCCCGCCAACAGGACGGTGGCCGCGGCGGCCGGCGCGGCCC
>ANAW01000197.1:0-13671 GCA_000340945.1 Nocardiopsis synnemataformans DSM 44143
GGCGTCGGTGCCCTGGGCGGTGCAGCCCGCCAACAGGACGGTGGCCGCGGCGGCCGTCGCGGCCCACCGCAGCGCGGCGCGGGGCGAGGTCACGGCACGAGCCACTGAATCCATGGAAGAGGTCTCCTCTGAGGGGTAGTCGCGCACCGCCGTCACCGTGGCGTCGCACCGCGAACCAGAGTAGGCCAGACAGTCAATTTTCGGACACGATTGCGGCAAACTGTGGATAACCTCGCACGCTCCATGTCGGGGAAACGTCCCCGCAGGTCACCGGAGCACCTGTACGGGCGGCCACGGCGCGTGATCCCCGCCAGGCAACGGCAGAGGCCGGCCCGCGGCGGCGGCCCCGCCCCGGGAAGGGGCACGCCGCACACCCCGGCCACCACGGCCGATACCGGACACACCGTCCCAGACGAGGTTCTAGACTCGGGGACCGTGAACGCCCTCCTGAGCCCGCCCCACCTGTTCGTCCGCACCGTCGCCGTGCCCGATGACACGGCCAGTCTGGTGCACCGCCTACCCGCGGACTCCCCCCTGGCCTGGCTGACCGGCGACGAGGGCGTCGTGGGCTGGGGACAGGCCGCGCGGCTGGACCTGGGCGGCGGACCCGACACGGTCGAGCCCACCGACACCACCCGCTTCGCCGAGGCGGCCCGCTGGGTGGACGCCCTCACCGAGCGCGCCGAGGTCCACGACGAGGTGGGAGTGCCGGGCACCGGCCCGGTCGCGTTCGGCACGTTCGCCTTCGCCCCCTCCTCCGCGGGGTCGGCCCTGGTGGTCCCGCGCGTGCTGGTCGGGCGGCGCGACGGCCGCGCCTGGCTGACCACCGTCACCGACGCGCCCGGGGCGCACCCGGCCGAGCCGCTCCGCCCGACGTCCGCGCCGCGGCCCGTCGGCCCGCTGTCCTGGAGCACGGGGTCGCTGACCGGCGAGCAGTGGATGGCCGCCGTGGCCGGTACCGTCGAGCGCATCCGCGCGGGGGAGCTCGACAAGGCCGTGCTGGCGCGCGACGCCCTGGCCGAGGCCGACGCCCCCATCGACGTGCGCACGCTGCTGGAGCGGCTGCGGCTGCGCTTCCCCAGCTGCTTCACCTTCTCCGTGGACGGCATGGTCGGAGCCACCCCCGAGCTTCTGCTGCGCCGCGAGGGCGACCGGCTCTCCTCGCTGGTGCTGGCCGGGACCCGCCCCCGGGGCGAGGGCCCCGACGACGACCGGCTCCTGGCCGAGGAGCTGCTGACCTCGGCCAAGGACGTGGACGAGCACCGCATGGCCGTGGACTCCCTGCGCACCGCGCTGGAACCTCTCACCGAGGAACTGGACGTACCCGGGCGGCCCCGCCTGCTCGCGCTCGCCAACGTCCAGCACCTGGCCACGCCCGTGCGCGCCCGCCTGTCCCCCGGGGTCTCGGCGCTGGACGCGGTCGCGGCACTGCACCCCACGGCGGCCGTGGGCGGCACCCCCACCGCGGCGGCCATGCGGCTGATCGCGGAGTCCGAGGGCATGGACCGGGGCGGCTACGCCGGTCCGGTCGGGTGGCTGGACGGCGCGGGCAACGCCGAGTGGGGCATCGCCCTGCGCTGCGCCCGCGTGGAGGGCGCGCGCGCCCGGCTGTTCGCCGGAGGGGGCATCGTCGCCCAGTCCGACCCGGAGTCTGAGCTGGCCGAGACCGAGTCCAAGTTCCGGGTGATGCGCGAGGCCCTCACCGACCCCGCCTGAGCCCGGAAGGGACCGGGGACCGCACTCCGGTCCCGGGCCCCACCGTCCGCACGCGGGTGGCGGCGCGCACGGAGACGGCGCTGCGCACGTGGCTGCGTCCGTACCGGGGCCGCGCTCCGCGCAGGGGTGGCGCTCCGCACAGGGGCCGCTGTCCGGACGGGATTTCACGGGCGTGAAACACGGCACCGCTAGCGTGGCGCCCATGCGTGTCGACGAGGTTTCCTGGAACGATCCCGACGCCGTCGCCCTGCGGGCCGGTCAGCGGGCGGAGATCGCCGAACGGTACGGCACCCCCGACTCCGAGCCGGGGGTGGCTCCCTCCGCCGGGGACATCGCCGTGTTCGTGGTGGCCCGCGACGCTTCGGGCGGGGCCGTGGGCTGCGGCGGCCTGCGCGACCTCGGCGACGCGGCGGGCGAGGTCAAGCGGATGTACGTCCGGCCCGACCGGCGCGGCTCGGGCGCGGCGCCGCTGGTCCTGGCGGCGCTGGAGGACTGGGCCCGCGACCGGGGCTGGAAGTGCCTGCGCCTGGAGACGGGCGACCGCCAGCCCGACGCGGTGCGGTTCTACACCCGCTCGGGGTACACGCCCATCCCCGGTTTCGGCGCCTACGCCGACGAGCCCTCCTCGCTCTGCTTCGAGAAGGTGCTCTGAGGGCTCCGCGCCCCGGGCGAAGGCCCAGAACACGGAGAACCGGCCCCGGCAGCCCCCACGATGGAAGCCGGGGCCGGTGGTCGTCGTCCCTACCGGCGGGAAGGGGGCCGGGCTACCTGCCGACCTCGCGACCCGCGGTGTGCCAGATGCACACCACGGACGGGCGCGGGAAGTCGCCGTCGGGCCAGGTGCTGGTGGGCGCCTCGAAGGTGCCGCCGTCACCCGGGTGCTGGGGAGCCAGGAACACCGTCTTGCTGTCCTTGGTGACGAAGGGGCCGCAGGCCTCCGCGCCGACCGGGACGGTGGCGAAGGTCTTCAGCTCACCGCGGAAGCGGCCCTCGACCGGCATCACGTGCAGGCCGTCGTTGATCCCCAGGGAGCCGGGCTGGCCGTCCGTGGAGATCCACAGGTTGCCGTCCTTGTCGAAGGTCAGGTTGTCCGGCGAGGAGATCGGCATGACCTTGGACTTGTCGAAGCCCGCGTAGTAGGTGTCGTCGTCCTCGGGGTCGCCGCACACCAGCGGCACGTTCCAGGAGAAGGAGGTGGCCCCGGCGTCGTCGCCGGCCTCGATGATCTCCAGGATGTGGCCGTGCCGGTTGGGGCCGCGCGGGTTGGGCTCGTCGGCCTGGCCGGGCTCACGGGAGGAGTTGTTGGTCAGCGCGCAGTAGACCTTGCCGGTGACCGGGCTGCACTCGAAGTCCTCGGGGCGGTCCATCTTGGTGGCGCCCACGGCGTCGGCGGCCAGGCGGGTGTGAACGAGCACCTCGGCGACGCTGAAGCCCGGGACGAAGCTCTCGGTGTCGGTGCAGAGCGCGTTCCACTCGCCGGAGCCGTCGAACTCGCCGTCGGCGGGCAGCGCGCCGGAGCCGTCGAACTCGTCGGCGGGGCTGTTGCCGGAGAGGCTGGCCACGTACAGGGTGCCCGTCTCCAGCAGGGTGAGGTTGTGACGGCGGGAGCCCTCGACGTACTTCTTGGCGCTGACGAACTTGTACATGTAGTCGAAGCGCTCGTCGTCGCCCATGTAGACCACGACCCGGCCGTCCTCGGCCAGGCGGCAGTTGGCGCCCTCGTGCTTGAAGCGGCCGAGCATGGTGTGCTTGCGCGGCTCGGACCCGGGGTCGAGCGGGTCGACCTCGACGATGTAGCCGAAGCGGTTGATCTCGTTGGGGTGCTTGGAGAGGTCGAAGCGCTCCTCGAAGCGTTCCCAGCGGCGGCCCGTGGCACCGGTGCCGATGCCGTAGCGCCTGGTCTCGGCGGACCCGGAGCCGTTGGCGAAGTACTGGTTGAAGTTCTCCTCCGTGGTGAGGAACGTCCCCCACAGGGACATTCCGCCCGCGCAGTTGTTGAGCATGCCCTTGACCAGGGTGCCGGTGGGGTCCTCCGCCGTCCTGAGCAGGTCGTGCCCGGCGGCGGGACCGGTGATGCGCATGGGGGTGTCGGCCGTGACGCGGCGGTTGAAGGCGCGCTCGCCCGTGGACAGCACCCACTTGCCGGTGCGGCCCTCGCGCTCCAGCTCGACGATGGAACCGCCGTGGGCGGCCATGGCGATGCGGACCTGCTCCTCGGTGGCCGCGTCCCCGTCGGTGTACCCCGGGAACATCAGTTCCTCGTTGGTGTACTCGTGGTTGACCCACAGCAGGGCGTGGTCGTCGTCGAGCTGGTGGAAGCCGACGTAGTCGCAGTTGTAGCCGAACTGCTGGGCCTGCGCCTCGGCGGTCTGGCCGTACACGTCGAACTCGGGCGCGCCGGGCAGGACCGGCTCCCCCCAGCGGATGATGACGTGCTGGTCGTAGCCCCGGGGGATGGTGATCTTGTCGTCGTTGTTGGGCTGGACGCTGGTGAAGGTCGGCCGCGGGGAGGGGTGGGGGCGGTCGGGGCCGCGGCGGTCGGCGGAGGCCGGGCTGAGCGCGGAGAGCCCGAGCGCGCCCGCTCCGGCGCTCACGGCACCGGCCTGGATGATGGAGCGGCGGGAGAGCGCCTTGGCGAAGATGTCCCCGAAGTAGGGGTTGTCGCTGGTGTTGGGAGCCGGGTGGAAACAGGCGTCGCCGCAGCGCAGTCTGCATGTCGCACGGGAACGACCACCGCCGACCTGGCCGATCAACGGCAGCTGGCGGCGGCGGGGCGCGGATTCGGGCACACCTTCTCCTTGGGGATCGTGCTGCTCCCACGCGCTCCGTCGGTGCGGGGTCTGACCGGGGCGCGCGGATTCTCTCCTGGTCCGACGGGGTGCTCCGCCGGACGCTCTCGACCTTGGCCGAAATTCCAAACGCGCAGGTGAAACCGAGGTGAACGCGCCTACAACTCCGGCGCATGCCCTGGTAGGTCACGCTGGGAATCCGTATGGACACAGATCGTCGGGTCCGGTCGTGATCATGGCGTACCGTACCCGCCGGGTCCACGTGACACGCCCGTAACCGTCCCCGGAGTTGTCGGCGCTCCCGTGATTCGGCGCCGGGCGGAGTGGCGCTGGAATGGCGGTGGGAAGGGCCCGGGCCGGGAGAACGGTTCACGGGAGGAGGGGTTTCCGGGCATGCCGACGCCGGGCAGGGCCGGGAGCCGGAAAGGGACGACCGCGGTGCCCGGTGCCCGTTGCCGCGGTGTCCGTTGCCGCGGTGGGCGGGCTCAGGCGTGCTGGCCGCCGCTGCGGCCGACGGGGACCACCATGGGCCCGCCGGTGACGGGGTCCTCCACCACGACCGCCTCCAGGTCGAAGGCCTCGCGCAGCAGTTCGGGGGTGAGCACGTCGGCGGGGGCGCCGCTGGCCACCACCCGGCCCTCGCGCATGGTGATGACGGTGTCGGCGTAGCGCGCGGCGAGGTTGAGGTCGTGCAGGACCATGACGATGGTGCGCCCGCCGTGCAGGTGCAGCTCGCGCACCAGGTCCAGCACGTCGACCTGGTGGACCAGGTCCAGGAAGGTCGTGGGCTCGTCCAGCAGGAGGAGGTCCGTGCCCTGGGCCAGCACCATGGAGATCCACGCACGCTGGCGCTGGCCGCCGGACAGCTCCTGCAACGGGCTGTCGGCCAGCTCCAGCAGACCGGTCTGCTCCAGGGCGTCGGAGACCGCCCGGTGGTCCTCGCCCGACCACTGCCGGTACCAGCGCTGGGAGGGGTGCCGTCCGCGGGCGACCAGGTCGGCGACGGTGAGCCCGTCCGGCGCCACGGGCTGCTGGGGCAGCACGCCCAGCACCTCGGCGACCTCGCGGGTGGGCACGCGGTGGATGTCGCGGCCGTCGAGTTCCACCAGGCCCGCCCGGGGCCTCATGAGCCGTCCCAGGGCGCGCAGCATGGTGGACTTGCCGCAGCCGTTGGGGCCGATGACGCAGGTGATGGTGCCCTCGACGATGTCGGCGTCCAGGCCCTCGACGACGGTGTGGTCGTCGTAGGCCAGGGTGAGGCCGCGCGCGCTCAGCCGGACCGGCGCGGAGGCGGACCCGGCCGCAGTGGCGGTGGCGGGTTCGGACGTGGTCCGCGTTCGGGCGGGGTGTGTGGTCACGCCTGTGCCTTTCGGTTGCCGCGGACGAGCAGGTAGACGAGGTAGAGGGCGCCCAGGCAGCCGGTGACGATGCCGACCGGGAGCTGGACGCCGACCAGGTTGCGGGCGATCAGGTCGGCGGCGCAGGTCAGCGCGGCGCCGACGAGGGCGGAGAGCAGAACCGGCGGCCGGGAGGTGCGGGCCAGGCGCAGCGCGATCTGCGGGCAGGCCAGCGACACGAACAGGATCGGCCCGGCGGCGGAGGTGCCGAAGGCGGCCAGGAGGACGGCCAGCACCAGCATGGCGGTGCGGGCGCGTTCGAGCCGCACGCCCAGGCCGCGGACCACGTCGTCGTCGTAGGACAGCACGTCGAGGGTGCGCGCGGCCGCCAGCGCCAGGGGCAGGAGGACGAGCAGGGCCGCGGCGACGGGGACCGCGTCCTGCCAGGTGCGCATGGACAGGCTGCCCGAGATCCACACCATGGCCCGCCCGGTGTCGCTGACCTCCCCCAGGGTGAGCATCCACAGGGTGAGGTTCATGAGCACCGTGGACACGCCCACGCCCACCAGCAGCAGGCGGAACCCGTCGATGCCGCCCCGCCAGGCCAGCCCGTAGCACAGGACCCCGGCGGACAGGCCGCCGATCAGGGCCAGGGCCGGAACGCCGATGTCGGCGAGCGGGCCGCTGACGATGCCGTAGCTCCCGCCGAAGGCCAGCACAGCGACCACGCCCGCGCTGGCGCCGTGGGTGACGCCGAGCAGGTCGGGGCTGGCGAGGGGGTTGCGCATGATGGTCTGGGTGATGGCGCCCGCGGCGGCCAGGGCGGCCCCGGCGAGCATGCCCACCACCACGCGGGGCATGCGGACCCGCCAGACGGTGAAGTAGTCGTCGTAGGTGGTGCCGACGATGTTGGCCCACACCCGGGCCGGGGAGATGAACACCTCCCCGACCGAGAGGTTGAGCGCCACCAGTCCGAGGAGGACCAGGGCGGTCAGCAGTCCGAGGAGGGCCGGTCGGGGGCGCAGCGGGACGGAGACCGGGCCCAGGCGGAGGGCGCGGCCGCGCCTGGCGAGGCTGGCGCGGGCCCGTGCCAGGTGGGGGGCGCCGTCGGGGGGTGGGGCGAAGACCTTGGAAGGGGTGGAGGTCATTAGTTGTTGGGCGTGAGTACCCCGTCCTTCAAGGCGGGAGAAAACGCCCCTCCTTCCTATTGCTTTCTTGTCACTTTCTGTCACAGGATCATCCGGTGGCTACTACGGTGTGACTCATGGCGAGGAAGACCGTGAAAAGGGCGTTCAAATACCGTTTCTATCCCAACGACGTGCAGGCGGCTGAACTGTCGCGCACGTTCGGGTGCGTGCGCCTGGTCTACAACCGCGCCCTGGCCGAACGCAGCGCCGCCTGGCAGCAGCGCCAGGAGCGGGTGGGCTACTCCCAGACCTCGGCCATGCTCACCGAATGGAAGAGAACTGAGGAACTGTCCTTCCTCACCGAGGTCTCCTGCGTCCCGCTGCAACAGACGCTGCGGCATCTGCACACGGCGTTCCGCAATTTCTTCGACCAGCGTGCGCGATATCCGCGGTTCAAGTCGAAGAAGAAGTCGCGGGCCTCGGCGGAGTACACCGCGAGCGCGTTCCGCTACCGCGACGGCCGTCTGACTCTGGCCAAAATGGCCGAACCCCTGGACATCGTGTGGTCGCGGACCCTGCCCGAAGGCGCAATACCGTCCACGGTGGCGGTCTCGCGTGACGCGGCCGGGCGCTGGTTCGTCTCGCTCCTGTGCGAGGACATAGTGGAGATCGCCCCCACCACGGACCATGCGGTCGGTCTGGACGCCGGGATCACCCCCTTGGTGACGTTGTCGACGGGGGAGAAGGTGGCCAACCCCCGCCACGAGCGACGCGACCGGGCGAAGCTGGCCCGGGCACAGCGGGCGCTGGCCCGCAAGGCCAGGGGCAGCGCGAACCGGGACAAGGCACGCCGGAAGGTGGCGCGGGTGCACGCCCGCATCACCGACCGGCGTAAGGACTTTTTGCACAAGCTCACTACTCGACTCGTCCGCGAGAACCAAGTGGTCGTGATCGAGGGCCTGGCCGTGCGCAACCTGGGCAAGAACCGTGCTCTGGCGCGGGCGATCTCGGATGCGGCCTGGCGTGAGCTGCGCACCATGCTGGAGTACAAGGCGCGGTGGTACGGACGCGCCCTGGTCGTGGTGGACCGGTTCTTCCCCTCTTCCAAAGCGTGTTCGACGCCCGGGTGCGGGTACGTGCACGCGTCGCTGCCGCTGCACATACGGGAGTGGACATGTCCACAGTGCGGGACCACCCATGACCGTGATGTGAACGCGGCGAACAATCTCAAGGCCGCCGGGCTGGCGGCATCTGCCTGCGGAGCTGGTGTGAGACCTCAACGGGAGTCCTCCCGGACGGGGCGACCGGCGACGAAACAGGAAGGCCACGGGGCGACCCATGACGAGGCCCTGACCTCGAACCACCAGTAGGTGGTTCCACGATCCCCCTCTTTTTTTTGGGGGGGGAGAAAGTCAAAGGGAGAGCAGCCTCCGGCGGCGGACGATGTGGACGAAGAAGGGCGCGCCGAGGAGGGCGAGCACCACGCCGACCTGGAGTTCTCCGGGCGGTGCGAGGAAGCGGCCCAGGACGTCGGCGGCCAGGAGCAGGGCCGCGCCCATCAGCGCGGAGTAGGGCAGCAGCCAGCGGTAGTCGGCGCCGACGACGCCGCGGGCCAGGTGCGGCACGATCAGCCCGACGAAGGCGATGGGTCCGCAGGCGGCGACGGTCACGCCGGTGAGCAGGGTGATGGCGAGCAGCCCGACGACCCGGGCGCGGCCGATCCGGAAGCCCAGGGCGCGCGCGGTGTCCTCCCCCAGGGCCAGGGCGTTGAGGGCGCGGGCGTTGGCCAGGGCGAGGAGGGCGCCGACGGCGACCACGGGCGCCATGGGGACGAGGATCGAGGGGTCGCGGCCCACGAGGGAGCCCACCCGCCAGAACCGGAAGCTCTCCATGGTCGACTCGTCGAGCAGGACCAGCCCCGAGACCAGGGAGTAGCACATCCAGCTCACGGCGGTTCCGGCCAGGGCCAGGGTGATGGGTGTGGGGCCGCGCCCGGGGACCGAGCCGATGGCGTAGACCGCGACCGCGGCCACGGCGGCGCCCGCGAAGGCGAACCAGGCCTGGGTCTGGAGCGCCGTGACGTCGAGCAGCAGGATGCCCAGCACCACGGCGAGGGCGGCGCCGAAGGTGACACCGAGGATGCTGGGGTCGCCCAGGGGGTTGCGGGTGTGCCCCTGCATGAGGGCGCCGCCCAGGCCCAGGCTGATCCCGGCGAGCAGGCCGAGCGCGGTGCGCGGCAGGCGGATCTCGTTGACGATGATGTCGGCCTCGGCGCCCGCCGTGGAGGTCAGGGCCAGCCACACGGCTTCGGGGGTGAGGGCGCGGGCGCCGACGAGCACGCTGGCCAGGGCGGCGAGGCACAGCAACAGGAGCATCAGGACGAGGCCGGAGATCCGGCGCGTGCGGCGGGCCGCGACCGCGTTGCCGGAGGAGGGCGGTGAGGCCGCCGGGGCGGCGGGGGAGGCCGCGGGGGTTCGTGGGGCGGGGGATGTCATGGGGATCCGGGGGCGGTGGTGGCGGATGCGGAGGTCGCGCGAGCGGCGGGGGGTGTGGCCGCTGGATTCGGTGCCGGGGGGTTTCGGGTGGCGGGGGCCGGAGCCGCGGAGGCCGGTGCCCGCCGCGGCGGCGCCTCCCCGGTCGATGCCTCCGGGGTCGGCCGGGCCGGTGCCTCCGGGGCCGTGGAGGCGGGAACAGCGGAGGTCGGCGGTGGTTCGCTGGTCTCGCTCACCCTGTCTCCCTCTCATGACGAAAGGCCAGGCCAACCTAAGTTAGGTTTGCCTAGCCACACCTGGATACTCTAAGTTTGCCACGTCTCGACCTGAGACGTCACCTCCCCTGGTGATGTGTGCCGTTCTCGTGTTCGCAGAATGCAGTTTTCCCCCGTTTCCCTCATCGACCGGGAGCCCCACGATGACCACTCTCCCCTCCCTGCGCCGCGCGGGTCTACCCCTGACCCTCGCCGCCTCCCTCACCCTGGTGACCGCCTGCGGTGCGGGCGGCCCCGAGGAGGAGGCGCCCGCCTCCGAAGCCGGGCAGGAATCGGCGGAGGGCTTCCCCCTCACCGTCGCGCACGCCATGGGTGAGACCGAGATCCCCGGCGCTCCCGAGCGGGTGCTGCCGCTGGACTTCACCTACGTGGACGCCACCCTGGCCCTGGGCGGGAACGTGGTCGGCTTCACCCAGATCGCCGAGGGCCAGGACGCCCTTCCGGAGTACCTGCTGGAGAGCGACTGGAACGTCGGCAGCGCCGAGGGGGCCGAGTCGGTGGGCCTGCTGTGGGAGATCAGCCCGGAGCTGGTCGCCCAGACCGAGCCGGACCTGATCCTGTCGGCCGAGGTCCGCCACGGCGACGGCTACGAGCAGCTGACCGAGGTCGCCCCCACGGTGATGTCGGAGACCACCGGCGCGACCTGGAAGGAGAACCTGCTCCTGGCGGCGGAGGCGATGGGCGCGACCGAGGAGGCCGAGCGCCTCCTGACCGAGTACGAGGACCGCGCAGCCGCCATCGGCGAGGAGATCGCCGCGTCGTCGGACGGGGAGCCGCCCACGGTGTCGGTGGTGCGCTTCGCCGGTGACGCGGACGGCGTGCGCCTGTACACCCGCAACTCCTACGTCGGCGTGGTCCTGGACGACCTCGGGCTGCCCGCCAGCGAGGGGACCGACACCGAGTCCGAGGAGATCGCGACCTACCACAGCCCCGAGCGCCTGCTGGACCTGGAGGCCGACCGGATCCTGGTGGCCACCTACGACGACGGCGCCGGTGTGGTGGACGAGGACAAGGAGCGCTACACCGCGAACCCGCTGTGGGGTGAGCTGGAGGGCGAGAAGACGGACGTGGACGACGACTACTGGATGTCGGGCGTGGGCCTGATCTCGGCGCACGCGGTGCTGGACGACGTGGCGGAGATCTTCGAGGTCGACCCGCAGCGCTAGGCAGTGTTCTTCCGGACCTCCGCCCCGCCGCGGTCCGTCCGGAGAACGGACCCTGACCGGCCCGCTCCTTTCGCCGTGATCTTGTACTTATAGCGAGGCTCGACGGCCCAAACTCGCTATAAGTACAAGATCATCGCAGGTCAGAACCCTTGCGCCACACCGGCAACGGTTCCGGCCAGCCCAATAGGCGGCACCGGGAGTAGACGCGACCGGCCGGGCAGGGTCCTCGACCAGGCCGGGTCCTCGACCGGGCGGACCCGAGCGAGAGAACAGAACCCTGTCGTGTGTCGCGCACACAGCGTGCGTGCGCCACGACCACACGCACGCGGAGGGAACGCCCATGGAACCGCCCCGCTCCTTCGAGCACACCCCGGCCCTGAGCGCCGAACGGATACCCGCGCCCGTGCGCGAGGCGGCGCTGGCCCTGGCCGCCGACACCGGCGCGGGCTACGTCTACGACCCGTCGCTGGCCGCGGACCGCGCCCGGACGCTGCGCAAGGCGCTGCCCGGGTGGGCGCGGGTGTACTTCGCGGTCAAGGCCAACGGCTTCGAGCCGGTGCTCGCCCACCTGGCCGAGGCCGTGGACGGGTTCGAGGCGGCCTCGCTGCGGGAGGCCCGTGCCGCGGCGGCCGCGCTGCGCCTGCGCGGGGAGGGCCTGGGGAGCGGAAGGAGGATCGCGGTCAGCGGTCCGGGCAAGACACCCGAGATGCTGGCGGGTCTGGCCCGGCTGAGCGCCGACCTGGCCCCCGGCACCGGCGCGGACACCGCTCCGGTCACCGGCTCCGGCGGCCCCACCGGCCGCACCGGCCCCATCGCCGCCGTGGTCGTCAACGCCGAGAGCGTCCTGGAGCTGCACCGGATCTCGGCCGCGGCGTGCGCGGCGGGCACGGTGCTGACGGTCGCCCTGAGGGTCAACCCCGAGCGCGTGCCGGTGAGCGGGGCGCTGGTGATGGGCGGGACCCCAGGCCCCTTCGGCGTCCCCGAACCCCAGGTCGACGAGGCCGTCCGCACGGCCCTGGCCCTCCCGGGCGTGGACCTGGCGGGCTTCCACGTGCACGCGGTCAGCGGGAACACCGACGCCGACGCCCACGCGCGGTACGTGCGCTGGTGCCTGGAGTGGTGCCGCCGAACGGCGGACGAACACCGTGTGGACCTGCGCCTGGTGGACGTGGGCGGCGGCCTGGGGGTGCCCTTCGAGGGCGGCCCCGGCTTCGACCTGGAACGGCTGGGCTCGGCGTTGGCGGAGCTGCCCGATCCGGGGGTGGAGGTCGTGTTCGAGCCGGGGCGCTGGATCGCCGCTCCGGCGGGCTGGTACGCGACCCGGGTGACGGACGTGAAGTCGGCCTACGGCGGCTGCTTCGCGGTGGTGCGCGGCGGGATCAACCACTTCCAGTTGCCGACCTCCTGGGAGATCCGGCACAACTTCGCGGTGCTGGAGGGCGGCCCGTGGCCCGAGGGAACGCCGCGGCCCGGGGCCGTCGGGGAGTCGGTGACGGTGTGCGGGGAGCTGTGCACCCCGGAGGACGTGCTGGCCCGGGACGTGCGCGTGGAGTCCCTGCGGGCCGGTGACGTGCTGGTCTTCCCCAACGCGGGCGCCTACGGGCACGAGTTCGCGATGCCCGCGTTCCTGGCGCACCCGGCCGCCCCCAGGGCGACGGTGGACAGCCTGTGGGCTGGGTCACCCACCTGCACGTCTTGACATACTTAGGTAAGCCTGCCCTAATTAATGCGGCCCTGACCTGTCGCCCTCCCAGTGTCCCCCTCGACACGCCCTCCTAGCCGAAGGATCCCCTCGTGTCCGTGCCGCACGCCGCCACATGGCGCATCGACAACCTCACCGGCCCCGACGTGCTGGCCGCTCCCTCCGGCTGGGTCGGCGCCTACGAGGCGGTGTACGCCGACGCCCTGCACCTGCCCGACCACAGCCAGCCCTCCTTCGCCGAGCGCCTGGCCTTCAGCGCGGCCCGCCCGGGCTTCCGGCTCACCGCCTGCCGCGTGGACGAGGAGCTGGCCGGGTTCGCCTACGGCTACACGCTGGCGCCCATCACCGGCTGGTGGAACGGGTTCGTCCCGTTGCCGGGGACGGAGGAGGACGTCGCCGTCGAACGCCCGGGCCGGACCTTCGCCATGTGCGAGGCGCTGATCCGCACCCCCTTCCGCGGTACCGGACTGGTGGAGCGCGCGCTTCCGTTCCTGGTCAGCGGCCGCACGGAGGAGCGCGCCGCCGCGCTGGTGGCGGAGGACAACACCCACGCGCTGGACATCTTCCTGCGCAACGGCTGGCGGCACGTGGGCGGCCTCGCGCCGCACCCGGGCTGGCGAAGACACCACTGCCTGGTCATGCCGCTGACCGGCTGAGGGCCCCGCCCTCCGACGCCCCGACGCGCACCGCCCAGCTGCTTCCCGAACCCCGCCGGACAGTCCAGCGCCCCTCCCCGGCGCCGGACGGCACTGACCGCCTGACGGCCCCGCCCCGCCGACCGACCGACGCCCCTGATCCGCCACGATCCCCCACGAACCGATCCGCCTCGGAACCACAGGAGCCCCACCCCCATGCCCATCACCCAGAGCGTCGACCCGGTCACCGAGGTACCGCCTGACCCCGAGGCAACCCCTGTAGCCGAGGCCCTCTCCTCCCCCACGGCACACACTGGCCCCACAGCCCTCTCCGCCACCAAAGCGCCCGTCTCCCCCGCACCACCCCCGGTCACCGCCAACGCGGCGCCCCTGTTCTCCGGCGGTCTGGCGGGGGCTCCCGGCGGGGCCGCC
>ANAW01000198.1:0-244 GCA_000340945.1 Nocardiopsis synnemataformans DSM 44143
GGTCGAGGCCGCCACCCGCGCCCTCGCCGAGGCGGCCGAGGAACGCGGCGGCCCGCTCCCGGCGCGCACACCGCACCAGGTCGCCGACGCGGTACGCGAGGCGCTCGGCGCGGCCGACGGCACCGCGCGGGACGTCCTGGTCCGCCTCACCCGGGTGCTCACCGCGGGCGCCGCCGACCCCGCGCACCCGCACTGCGCCGCCCACCTGCACTGCCCGCCGCTGGCCGTGGCGGGGGGGGGCGGC